>CAYHSM010000078.1:0-5860 GCA_964359325.1 uncultured Candidatus Peribacteria bacterium | reverse complement strand
TTCTTGTTACTTTGAACGGCTGGTGTCTGGCTGTAAAAAGCGTGTTTTATTTCATCATGCCGGGAAACCCAATCAAGGTGCTTTTGGGTTTTGGGAAACAACCTTGGGTGGTTTATGTCGGGGCTGTTGTTTCTGTTGTTGTAGGCGCGGTTCTTACGTATTATTCGTATTTTGTGACTGCTGTACCCGCCGTAGATGTTACGACTTTATTATAAAGATAATAACAAATTGCTGTCCGGGGTTCGGATTTTAATTGATTATTTGTCAGGTAGAAAAGTGGACCCTAAAAGGGGTATCGAAAAAATATATACCGCCTCTAATGCGGCTGACATGTGTGCTCTACTTGATTGGCTCGGCATTCAAAAAGATTACAAAACCATTTGGCTTAAACCGGGCTGTACTTTAGACTTTGTGGAAAGCCAATACGCGCTTTTGAGCAGCGCGGTTTAATCTTGAGCTGCTGTTTCTTCATAATCAAACGGAGAAAGTCCTGATGGGAAAAATTCCCCCCACTGCCCAGTTTTAATCATATGTCTGATTATTCTTGGCACCAATTCTTCATACTCCTCACGCGTATATTGTTTGTTTAATATACAGTACTGTTTATGGTTTAGACCTATGCAGCCAAAAAGATCTTTCGAATTATCACATTCATTACAATAAGTGCTGTTTGCCACTGTCCAGCAACGATTGCAAAACCTGTTGTTATAGCTGTTGATTGCCGTGTTCATACATTCATACGCCAGCTCGCTATTCATCCCTACAGTGTCGGAACAATAGACATATTTACTGTTTCTCCAGACATGTACTGAGTCCTTGCAGTGTTCAGCTTCATTGGCATGATAACAATTAATGCAATCGCGCGAATCTTTTATATAATTCCCTGTGCAATTTTGACTGTTTGTTATTTCAGCATATTTGTTTGGGAATTTTGTGCAAAATTTTTGGAATGTTTCCAAAGTCTTTTCTGTGTTTTTCAATGAATCCGAAAGAAGTTTTTTAATCTTAACCTTATATTCTTCTGCGCTGTATGGCTTATTCAAAATATAATACTGTTTTTGTGTTAAATTTATGCATCCAAAACAGTTTTTGCAGCCGATACAATTTTTCAAAAACCATGAATCTGCGCAATTTTGGCAGTTTATCGAATACATTGTTTCGTAGCAATTATCACATGAAAAGCATTCATAACATTCCGTACATTCATTACAAAAACATAAATCAGTACAGTCCGCGCATTTTTGAATCCAATATGAATACAGTGAATCTTCGTTATTGCTGCTTTCGATCAACAAGTAACAGTTTTTATTTTGTTCACATATGTTGGTGTAAAGACTGTTTTCGCTATTTCGGTTTATTATTGCGAGTCTTGGGACTTTTTTAAGCAAGTCTCCGAATTGTTCAAAAAACGGGCGCGTAAAATCATAATCTCGACCATAATCAAGCGCGTTCCATTTATCCGACCACCAGACTTCCTGAGAATATACTTTGTATGGTTTGTCCGGAGAATAAATTGAAATTATATTTTTTCCAGAGAAGTCGCATTTTCTTTTGTATAGATTTTTTTCATTTCTAAAAGAGAGGAGTCTTTTATGTCTGCATTGTACGCATAGTGAAGGGGCAGGCACGTCAAATTTCTTAAAGAATTCATTATCTATATCCGTGATTTCTAATGTTAGGCTGCAGTTTTTGCAAATTTGTTGCATGCCTATATCTTAACATTTTGAATTAATGACAACAACCACCGCCGGAATGTTGCGATTGGTTTCCGTCCAATTGTTTACGATACTCCTCTTTGCAATTTTCCGAACAAAATTTTTCACCAAACCCCTCGGGATGATTTTTTCCTTTTTCAAGTACCATTTTGCAGATCGGACATTTCTGCTTAAAAAAATTAAACATAGTCTTTTGATTGTTAATGATTGCGTTCCTTATACCACGGGGGAGTATTTAATTGCAAACAAAATTACCTCCTTCCCCTTCTTGCAAAGCGTCTTCTGTGGTTGAAATGTTTTTGCTGGGCCTGATGAGGTCTCTGTCCGGAATGAGTGTGTGTTTTTTGCGCATAGCCCGCAGGTGGATTTTGATCTCCAAGCACTTTCAGCTTGGTTTTTGTGAGAATTTCAATTTGATGGATTTTATTTCTCTGATCGAAAGTCGCCATAGAAATCGCGCGACCTTTTTGGCCTGCTCGTCCCGTACGGCCTATCCTATGAACGTAATCTTCGGGATTTTCAGGCAAGTCAAAATTCACAATCAATTGAATCCCGGTTACATCGATTCCTCTTGCTGCTATGTCCGTAGCGACAAGCACGCGATATTTACCGGCTCTGAAGCCATCCAATGCTTCTCTCCTTTGGGAGAGAGATCTGTTTGAATGAATTTCCGCAACTTGATGACCGCTCATTTGCAACTCTCTGCATATTTTTTTAGCGCCGTATTTTGTCCTTGAAAAAATCAATACCAGGCCTGTGTATTCCTGAAGAAGTTTATTGAGTAATGGTAATTTTTGATCCTTTTGAACGAAATATATTTCCTGTTCGATTTTGTCAGCTACAGTTCCCGAACGAGCGACTTCTATGCGCACCGGCGTCTTCATATGTTTGGCTGCCATTGTCGCAATTTCTTCCGGCATTGTCGCGGAAAACAATAATGTCTGGCGCTCAGTCGAAGGAGGCAGCTCTCTCAAAATTTGTTTAATTTGCGGAGCGAAACCCATGTCCAACATTCTATCAGCCTCATCAAGCACAAGCACATGACACATTTGCAATCTGATAGTTTTCCTCTGGAGATGATCGATTATTCTGCCCGGCGTGCCAATCACAACCTGCGGATGTCTTCGAATCATGGCCATTTGAGAACCAAACGCAGCTCCTCCTATCAATACCGCTGTATTTATTCCAAGAGATCTTCCGATTTTTTGAAAAACTTCATCAACTTGCAAAGCTAGTTCGCGAGTCGGAAGTACAACCAATGCGAGTTTTTTTTCGGTAAGTATTTTTTGAATAATCGGGATTGCAAAAGCCAATGTTTTTCCGGTACCGGTCTGCGCTATTCCAATCAGGTCACTTCCTTCAAGTCCGAGCGGAATTGTTTTTTGTTGAATAGGAGTTGGAATTGTGAATTTTAAAACTTCAAGTTTGTGCAGAATCTGTGGAATAATTTTCATATCTGCGAATTTCGGATCTAAAGATTTTACCATCTTTGGATCCGTTTCCGTTGCTGTCTGAGGGATCATTTGATTTTTTGTTTACAGTTTTAGACGATTAAGCTACATGGAAAAGTAGATCGTGTCAACTTGGACTTGCACAATTATCCCCCATGTGATACTCTCTGGTTGTCGTAGATATTGGCCAGTGGGTATTGCGAGTTGGAATTCTAAATTCAGTCCGTAGACAATATTCGAGGCCAGTACGAACAATTAACTCTCAGAGGTATCCGAGAGTTTTTTTAAAAATTACGAATTTGTTAGAGGCAACTAGAGCTAAAAGCGCTTGATATTTTTCAGGGGTTCCTTAGTTGTTTTACCTATCAGGTCTCTGGGCATAATTTGCGTGACTAGTTTCTCCTCTTGTAGGAACTGCACCTCCTAACCCAATCAAAGGTCCTCCATCTGATGTAAAGTCTTTCCCGGATATAGTATCTCTTCCAGGTATGCAGTTATAAAATACGCTGGCATACATGTCAGCCCGAACACTATCTGCTTCCACCAATATTCTGCCGTCTACTGCGTCGGCTCTTGTGCTATCCGGGATTTCTACAATTGTAACACGTACACTCTTTTTCATTTCAGGAATTGGTTGTCCCTGAGTTTTTGCGGCTGCTTCGGCTGTTTGTCTACGTATTCTTAATTCCGGGATCCAACTTTCTGCAGTCATTCCAGAAAGATCGACGAAAACTCCAGGGCTTAGAAGTTCTTTTCTTTTTGTATTATACAACATTAACAATATTCTTGCAAATCCTTGGAGCTCCTTATGGCTGGCCTCTATCAAGAGGTTCGGACTCATTTTAAATCGTCTATTTGAAGCCGTACTTTCCCATACTGTTTCCATAAACAAGCTCAACAAATTCAAAGATTTTTTTTAGTGCTTTTTGCACCTGATCCGGTTCTAAATTTGAGGACATAACATGAGTTGGCCACCAGCGCGGAAACTCTTTTTGAACAAAGGCCGGCCGTATTTGTTCAAGGCTTAAAAATCCGACATGCAATACACGCTGAAAAAATATGTCTGCGACATCATAAAATTCCTCACGTGTTTTTTTGTTTTTCACGGTTTGCTCAAGATACTTTTGATACTTTGGCAAGGCATCTTTATTAATCCACTTTTTAAAAGGCTTTTGCTCCCGTTCCATTTCTTTGAGCATATTTTCGTACTCGTCCCACTCCATTTCCGTATTTCCAACGATAACTTTCGGCATACCTCGAACAGCTGGATTATCTTTCGGCGTATTTTTTATTGCTTCTTGCATAAGATCATTGGGAGCTTTTCCGTTGAGTTCCTTGTGAGGGAAATAGTTCCATGCGTCGGTAAACACCTGCATAATGTTGTTCATTTCATCAATGTCCTTTGGTTCCGGAAAAAGCTGAAAGCATTTCTTATGATATTGATTTACCGCTTCCATGGCCTGACCGCTGGCGTTCCATATCCATTTTTTTATCTCTTCCACTGTGATTTTATTTTGGATGCAGTATTTTGCAAAAAGCACGTTCAGTGATTGCTCTACTTGTTGAGATGTTTTACTGGTATCGTTCATGGTGTAGAATTTGGTTAGAAAATTAAAGTTGAGATAAATAGTATTTGATCCGTTCACGATCTTCGTTTTCTTTATTCCCTTTAAAATAAAGCTCTATAAATTCGATTGTATTTGTTTGTTGTGCGTATGAGTAGATTACGCGCAGAGAGGAGCCCTTAAGATATCTGCAAAAAAATCGCGCCTTTACTATCGCCACCCCACTACCTCGCGTAATGACATGAAAATGCTTACCATTGCCAAGAGGAATGGTATCTACTATCCTCTTGAATTCATCCAAATCTCCAGCAAGCGACAGGTATTTTTTGGATAGTTGTTTGAGTTCTTTTGAAAATTCAGGAATTTCATTAAAGTGCATCGTCATAATTTCTCACAGAATATTTTTCGTCACGATAGAAAACACTCTCATACGAAAGCGCTTCACCGGATTTACGTGTAAGCCAAGGGACATCATTATGGGAATATTCACTGATTTCGTTGGCGTTTTTATCGGAAAGTCGCGCCAAGACTTCATCAATATGTTCAATTTCCCGTCCGGTTAATAAAGAAAGATTTGCCCGTTTTAGCGGCAGATATTTTTTCTGCTCATGTGTAAAATATTTACTTTTTACTTCCTCTATCTCTCCCTTCTTTTTCATATTATCCACTACGGTTTTTAGCTCAACGGGCGTTGGGCCGTGATGATTTTTGATATAGGTCGCGCCCATCAAGTTTTCCTCAAATTTTTCATAATAATCAAAATCTATAAAATAGAGCAACTTATTTAAAACGGTTTCTCCAACATTGGGCTTGCCGCCAACTTTCTCCAGAATGTATAACAAAACTTGCTTAAATTTCTCCAAGTTTTTTTGGGTTACACGAATCTCCATATCCGCCTTTGGAGTTTTTTTCTCTTTTTCCAGAATGATTTTTGGGGCTTTCTGATTATTGAACGCAAGAAAATTTTCCAGCGTCATGCTAAAAATCTCCGCAAGTTTATTTGCTTCCGTAACGGTGATATCTCGCTCTCCCAGTTCTATCTGCATGTACGTTGGACGAGAAATACCAAGAGCGTCTGCCATATATTCCTGCGAAAAATCACGTTTTTTGCGCTGTTGTTGTATGAATT
>CAYHSM010000077.1:0-5901 GCA_964359325.1 uncultured Candidatus Peribacteria bacterium | reverse complement strand
TTGCGATTGATTACTCTCCTATACAGATCGTTTAAGTCCGATGCTGCGAAACGTCCTCCATCCAGTTGTACCATTGGACGAAGGTCTGGAGGAATGATAGGCAATACCGTTAATATGAACCATTCCGGTTTTATGCCGGATTTCATAAGGCTTCCGGCAAGTTTAATTCTTTTAATAATTTTTTTCTGTTTTTGTCCTACGCTGTTTTTGGATTCTTTTTTCAGTTTTTCAATTAAGTCTTCAAAATTTATATTTGAAATGATATTGCGAATTGCTTCCGCGCCTGTGCCGGCTTTGAAAATATGACCGAATCGAAGGGACATATTGCGATAGTCAATTTCAGAATATACGCGTCCAACGTGTAATTTTTCCAAAGAATCTTTGGCATCACCGTGCTGGAAATCCAATTCTTCAATTTTGTTGGCATATTCCGCTTCGAGGTCTTTACTCGCATTTTTAGCCGTTTTTGATGACTTCGTTGTCTTTTCAATTTTTTCAACATCCAAAGATTTTTCTTTAAATTCTTCTTGAATTCTCTTTTTATGATTTTTGTATTCGGCATGAATATCCAATAAAGCTTGTTCTTTACCTTTTTCATCAACTTCCGATGCTATGTACGCAGCAAAGTAAACCACTTGCTCAAGAGTTTTGATTGGAAGGTCCAATAAAAGTCCAACACGACTCGGTGTCGAACGCAAAAACCAAATGTGCGTTACCGGTACGGCCAACTTGATGTGAGCCATACGTTCACGGCGGACAGATGATCTTGTTACTTCAACTCCGCATTTTTCACAGATTACTCCTTTGTATCTAATTCTTTTATATTTACCGCAATAACATTCCCAGTTTTTGGTCGGACCAAAAATCTTTTCACAAAATAATCCATCCCTTTCAGGTTTTTGAGTGCGATAATTGATGGTTTCCGGCTTTTTTACTTCGCCGTGCGACCATGCAAGAATTTCTTCAGGGGATGCCACCGATAGGCTGATGGCATTAAAATGATCTTTTCTCATATTTCTGGGATCTTCCATCTGTGTATGTTTACCCTGTTGGTGAGCCATATTTTATTGGTTAAGGATCGAAAATAAAGTTTAAATTTTGCGGATTTTTTTTGGAATTGGTTTTTCGGATTTGGCGCCTGCGGCGCCTGGTTATAAACCCAAGTCTTTTTCTATAGCGCTTTCTTCCGAAGGAGGAAGTGGTTCGTCTTTTGTTGGTGGGGGAGTTTCATCGGAGGAAGGGGCTTCATCGGAGGAAGGGGAGGGGGATTGAGCCTCCGCTTCGCTGCGGCTCTGCTGTTGCTCTCCGGGAGGCCTTTTTTCCAAACGAATCATATCTTGTACAACAATTTCCGTTTTGAATTTTTTTACACCTTCCGGGCTGTCCCAGTTGCGAGTTTTTAAATATCCTTCAACGTAGATCAAATTTCCTTTTTTTAGGAATTTTTGGCAGATTTCAGCCAAATGCGCCCAAGCCACACATTCGTGGAATTCAGCGGAATTGTTACGTTCACCGTTTTTTGTTGTCCATTCGCGATTTGTTGCAAGTCCGAAAGTTGTGACATTTTGTCCGTTTGGAGTTTGGCGTAATTCAGGATCGCGTGTCAGATTTCCAATCAAAATTACTTTATTTATGCTTCTCATATATGGTGGTGTTAAGCGAGTTCTTCTTTTCTAATATTTTCTTTTGAAATTCCTTCAAGGCTTCCGCTTTCTCTTGATGTGCCACCGCTTTCTTTGTCCAATTCTTTTTTGATATTTCCGGAAATATTTTCAAGTTCTTCAGGAGTTTCGTTTAGGTATTCTTCTCCTTCTGCGTTTTCAGCGCGGCCTTCAGCTATGTCGAGTAATTTTACAGATAAGCCCAAGCTTTGTAATTCTTTTGTAAGAACATTGAATGATTCCGGTACTCTTGGTTTGCGTATCGGCTCGCCTTTAACTATGGATTCGTACGCTTTTGAGCGGCCGTATACGTCATCCGATTTTATTGTAAGCATTTCTTGTAGAATGTGAGCGGCTCCATATGCTTCAAGCGCCCAAACCTCCATTTCTCCGAACCTTTGACCTCCATGCTGAGCTTTACCTCCGAGCGGTTGCTGAGTAACAAGGGAGTAAGGACCAACCGAACGTGCATGAATTTTATCCTCAACCAAGTGGTTGAGTTTAAGCATGTAGGCGATACCAACTGTCACTTTGCGATCAAACGGTTCGCCTGTTTTCCCGTCATAAAGAGTAATTTTGCCATCTTCCGGTAATCCGGCTTTTTTGAGCTGATTGGCGATTTCATCAGTAGAAATTCCATTTAGAGCTGGAGTTGCAACCGTGAATCCTTGTTTTTTTGCAGCCCAACCCAGATGTGCTTCCAAAATTTGTCCGATATTCATACGACTTGATACGCCGAGTGGATTTAATACGATGTCTACAGGTGTGCCATCCGGTAGGAATGGCATGTCTTCTTGCGGAACAATGATAGAAACGACACCCTTATTCCCGTGGCGTCCTGCGAATTTATCACCGATTTGTACTTTTCTGGTTTGTGCGACATTTACTTTAATTTGTTTTAAAACTCCGGTTGTTAATTCGTCTCCGGCCTCTTTTGTAAACATTTGAATTCCCACCACTTTTCCTCCTTCGCCACCCGGAAGTCTTAAAGAAGTGTCTTTTACGTCGCGAGCTTTGTCACCAAAGATGGCGCGAAGCAGTCTTTCTTCCGCTGTTAATTCCGTTTCGCCTTTTGGAGTGATTTTGCCAACGAGAATATCTCCTTCTTGTACAGTTGCACCAATACGAACTATTCCGTCTTCATCAAGATCTTTTAATTTTGCTTCGCCTACATTTGGAATATCGCGAGTTATGATTTCCGGGCCGAGTTTTGTTTCACGCACATCAACAACGTAACTTTCGATATGTACTGAATCATAGTATCCTTTTTTTGCCACTGTGTCAGAAAGGATTACAGCGTCTTCAAAATTATATCCTTCCCAAGATAAGTAAGCTACGAGCAGGTTTTTGCCAAGAGCAAGTTCGCCATTATCTGTTGCTGATCCATCCGCCAAGATGTCTCCTTTTTTCATTTTTTGTCCTTTTGTAACCTTGGCTCTTTGATGCAGGCAAGTTCCCTGATTTGATCTTTCATAAGTTTGCAAAGCATAGCTGACTTTGCGGCCGTTTGCGTAAACAATAGTAATGATATTTGCATCAACATAAGAAATTGTGCCGTCCATTTCCGCGAGAACAACTTGTCCCGAGCTTTTTGCTGCGATTTCTTCTATGCCAGTGCCAACAATCGGCGCGTCCGGAGAAATGACTGATACGGCCTGGCGTTGCATGTTTGAACCCATGGAAGCACGCGTGTTGTCATCATGTTCCAAGAACGGGATTAATGCGGTAGTGATGGAAATAATTTGTTTTGGAGATACGTCTATATGAGTTACGTCATTAACGTGTGCGAGTGTAGGTTCTCCATTTTTGCGTGTTGAAATACGAGTGTTTAAAAATTGTCCAAGATCATCAAGTTCGGAACTTGCTTGCGCGACTATCAAAGCTTGTTCTTCTTCAGCATCATAATATTTAATGTTGTCTGTTATATATGGACGAACTTTTATTTCATCGAGTTTAAGTTTTGCGATTTTTTTTGCTTGAGCTTCATCGATTTTTTCACCGGCTTTTACAAGTATATGGCCGTGATCCTCGATTGTTTCACGAGCTATTCTTCCAATTATATTTTTCCCATCGTTTTTAATTACGTCGGAAACTTCTCTAAAAGGAGTCTCGATAAATCCATATTCATTAATTTTTGCGTATGTGGCCAAGTGTACAACCAAGCCGATATTCGGGCCTTCAGGAGTTGCAATCGGACAAATTCTGCCATAATGAGATTGGTGTACGTCACGAACATCAAACGAGGCTCTTTCACGTGACAAACCTCCCGGACCCATGGCTGAAAGTCTGCGTTTGTGCTCGAGTTCCGCCAATGGATTTGTTTGATCCATGAATTGAGAAAGTTGAGAGCTTGCAAAAAATTCTCTTAAAGCCGCTGTAATAGGACGAGAGTTTACAAGTTGGGTCGGAGTGACGGTTTCAAGGTCCATTACGGTCATGCGGTCTTTTGCGATACGATCGGTCCTAAGCAATCCGACACGGAATTTATTTTGTACCAATTCTCCAACAGCTCTTATGCGGCGATTGGACAAATGATCGATGTCGTCGGCGTGTAATTCGCCATTATTTAATCGAATTAAGTGACGCAATATATGGACGAGATCGTTAACTTGGAATGTATGGAATTTTTTCTTATTTGGAGTGTCGAGGCTGAATCTTTTGTTTAATTTATAGCGGGCAACCGGACCCATGTCGTATTTTCGATAGTCGAAAAACATTGATTTAATGAGACTTTTAGCGTTTTCCGGAGTTGCCAAGTCTCCAGGGCGGATTTTTTTGTAAATATTTTGATAAGCGTCCGCGACAGTTTTCGCGTTGTCTTTTTCAAGGGTGTTTAAAATGTAATCATGTTCCATGTCAATGATCACATCTTTGAAAAGGTTTAATATGTCTTGATCTGTTTCATATCCGAAAACGCGGAGCAGGGAAGTGATAGGGATTTTGCGTTTGCGATCGATTTTTACGGTAACGACGCCTTTTTTATCAGTTTCAATTTCCAGCCACGCACCTCTTTTTGGAATGATTTTTGCTGCGTGCATTTCAGGATTGGCTGCATTTTTAGAGAAGAATACGCCAGGGGAACGAACGATCTGGCTTACAACAACTCTTTCAATGCCGTTTACGATGAATGTTCCGCGATTTGTCATTAAAGGAACATTTCCCAAGAAAATATCCTGTTCCTTGATTTCTCCGGTCTCTTTATTGATTAATTGAACGTGGACTTTTAGAGCGGCTTCGTAAGTCAGATTCTTATTTTTTGCGGTTTCAGCGTTGTATTTTGCTTCAGCCACAGAGTGTTCCAGGAAGTGAAGTTCAAGTTTTTTTCCTGAGAAATCCTGGATAGGAGAAATTTCATCCAAAAGTTCGCGGATGCCTTCGTTTAAAAACCATTCATAAGAATTTAATTGGATTTCGATCAAAATCGGGATTTCAACTTTTTGGTCAATTTGAGGAACAAAATATTTGCGTTTGCTCTTTATAATAATAGGCTCTTTGTGGAGGACGATTTCGGAGGGGCTGATAAGGTCTTTATTTTTTTTAACAACCTGTTTTTCTTTTTTTTCTTTGACCTCTGTTTTTGCCTTTGCTTGAGGCGCTTTCTTTGGTGCTTCTTTAGGCGATTTTTTGAGAATTTTGGTTTTTTTTACGATTTTTGGAGCTTTTGCTTGAGAGATTTTTTTTACTACTTTCTTAGAAGAACTTTTTTTTGGAGTCTTTTTCGAAGGTTTTTTAGCCATATTTGAAAATAGAGTTAGAAGATAGTTTCCTGGTTTCTAAGCTGTTTTTGCGACTATCCTGTAATAACTCATCCGAAGATTTTGATAGCCATTACATTTTAGGTAGATTTTGTTTGAAGTCAAGTGATTTTTTCAGTGGATAAATTCAACTTACATTTTTTGTGAATTATGATATTTTAATTCCCTGTTTTTAAATTTGTTTATGGATAGATTGGATGGTGGTAGCGGCAGTGATGGAGGCGCGTCGGATGGTGATGGACGAAAGCCGGAGCGTAGACTTCGTATAATTAGCAATCGGGATGCTGAACTTGTCGCCATGTCTCCTGCTGAAAAATTTTTTGAAGAGCGCATTGGTCCTTTGTTGAGCACTATTGCTCGTGAAAAAGAAAAAGATGGCGGCTCTAACGTGTCATATTCTTTGGTTCCCGATGAGCTGATTTCCGAAGTGGTGGCGTTATTGGAAAAGAGAGCTGTATGTAAGGGCACTATTAAAAGTAAGAGAG
>CAYHSM010000076.1:0-5999 GCA_964359325.1 uncultured Candidatus Peribacteria bacterium | reverse complement strand
CCTCTTTTTTCTTAATTACTATAGTCCCAGCTTTAATCCTCACATTATATTGGTTTTTCGGAGTCGAATTAAAAGCGACAAGAGAAGAACTATCATCTGTGTTAAATTCAAATGAAAAACCTTCTTTCTGTGCATCTTCAATTTCTACCCATTTATCATTAGCGTCATCTTTATTCGTTTGTATTGTTAGTTCCAAACCATCCTGATTATCAATTGGATATTCTGTAGAATATTTATTCCCTTTTACAGTTCTGCTTAAGGTAAGTTTTTTCTGATCACCGGAAAGCTCATAAGTATAATCCGGATCTGTTTTTGGCGCCTCAGCCACCTCTTTCTTCGCCTCTTTCACCTTCACACCGACCAGTCTGCTAACTCTATCTTCATCAGCCTTGCCATTTTTACTTGAAAGCTCAAGTCTGATTTTGGCAAGTTGCGGAACAGATATAGGATTATTCGGATCAGTGGCATCCAGAGTTATCTTTGGCGGATCAAGCAGAGCCTTGCGATCAACTGATCCAATAGCTCTCTGAAAAGCCAAAAGTAAATTATAAGCACCTTCAGCGCCATAAATTTCATCATCAGTATACTTATTATCCGCAATCATCTTATTCCAGGCTGCATCTGTAAAGTCTGTCATCTTTGATATCTTGTCGATGATATCCATCATTTTGGTATTTTTAGCCGCATCTTTTAGTCCTGGAAACTTTATTTCAACTCTGTCTTTCACTTTCAAAAAAAGTTTAGCATCCTGATGCAAAGCTTGATACCATTTAGTTTCTCTTTTAGCGCCTTTAGTGAAAGCAACCTGGTCCACACTACCAACCAAAAGGTATGCATGTTTGGCTTTTATTTTGACATCTTTAAGATCCTTGGGTGTGATTTGATAATCTCCAAGGTCAAACTTTTTTTCAAAAGCGACTTTTGGAGCTTCAAAAGATTCCTTGGCTTTGTCATCCAAAGTGACAAGGTCCTTGGAAGGATCAATCTTTTGTCTTGCGCCGACTGCATCTTTCATGGCTTTGAGCGCTTGATCAAACAGCCCGTTTAAAACATCTAACTTGGATGGTTCTGAAGAACCTTGAGGTGCATTTGGATTTCCCATATTTGTTTTTGTTATTTTTTTATTTTAACCAATACTAAATTTTAACAAATTTTACGACAAAAATCAATACAAACTTAAAACTTTAAGAATAGAGTTGGAAAGATTTGTAAACTCTTCTTTCGACTTTTCAATATTTTCTTTAGTGCCTAACTGGTGTTCTGCAACAAGTGTTGGATCTAGGTCAAAAATTGCCATGCCAAGTTCCTGACATTTTGCCGGTATTCTTCCATAATCTTGAATGACCTGTAATGGATTTTTCCAACTTGCTTCTACAAGACCATTGCGACAGTGTTTCTCTGAGAGATATGTTCGAACCTTTTCCGGGATTTTTTCTATCCATGCACGATGATCAGCTATTGGTTGTTTACTATATACATTGTATGAATTGATTATGTATCCAATAAAAAGCGGATCACCACGTAGAACCAGTCTGGTTTCTGTATTGCCGGCAAGTGCTATGGCTGTATTTTTCCATAAAGTTTTCCATTTCTCATAAACTGTTCCCAAATTTTCAATACCCTGAACACTGAAAGCATCCGGCATCATAGGAACCACAAAATAATCTGCTCCAAGCAGGATCATTTGATTTAGTAGCCCTAAACTTGGGGAAGTATCAATAACAAATATGTCAATTTGATCCTTGAGTCCTTTTTCTCTTAAAAAACGGTCGATAGCGCTTGTTTGAAAATATCCAAGAGGTTGTCCGGAAGCAGCTTGTCCGTAAGCGGTAATTAATAAACCTTCGTAAGCGGAAAGGTTAATGTCGCCTTTTAAAAGTATTAAATTTGGGTCTTCTCTTATTGGGAGAAATTGTACGGAAAGATCTATATCGCTTCCACCTTCAATGATGCCCCGGAGAACATCATGGATTGTCTTTTCTGTGGGAGAAAATAAAGTTTTATCATAATAGGCATCCCCCATTGCTAAACGAGTAAGGTTACATTGAGGATCAAGATCAATAAGCGCTATTTTATATCCCTGTTTAGCAAAAGAAGCGGCGCAATTAAAAGCTAGAGTGGTTTTCCCTACTCCACCTTTATTGTTAACGAAAATTAATTTTTTTGATCTCGTGAACTTCATAGATGGTAATAATATATCATCATAATTTTTCTTCAACAACTGTTATTAAATAAATTCTCAAAGCCTCTTCCCACGATCTTATAGACGGGATTTTGTTGTTTATTAGAATTGAACATTTCGGTCTTTTTGCAGGTCTTAAGAATTGTGCGGAATTGACAGCTTTTACCAAAACATTCATATTTTTGATTTCAAAAATCTTTTTTGCGAATGTGTACCAACTGCATGTTCCGGAGTTTGTTAAATGATAAATTCCAAAAGATAATTGTTTTTTAGAATTTCGTGCCGGCTCCAAAAAATATTTAATCACGGCCCCACACAAATCATTGGTATAAGTGGGGGAGCCGATTTGATCATCAACAATTTTTAATTCGGTACCGTCTTTTATCGCCTGCTCTCCAAGCCTTATCATTGTGTCCACAAAATTGTGGCTTGCCCGCCGCCAGGCGTGGCCTTGCCCGCCAAACAGCCAGGAAGTTCTCACAATATAATATTTTTCCATATTGGCCATAATCAATTTCTCACCTTCCAGTTTGGATTCTCCATAGACATTAATGGCCTTAGGCTCATCGTCCTCCTTATATCCTTCGGATTTTTCCCCGCTAAACACATAATCCGTACTGAAATGAATTAAAATCGCACCGAATTCCTTGCATAACCGCGCCATTTCTCCTGCAGCTTCCGCATTAATTTTAAAAGCCAAATCGCGCTCGCTCTCAGCCAAATCAACATTCGTATACGCAACGCAATTGATCAGAATGTCAGGCTTGGACTTAGTAAAAGCATCACGCAAAAGAGTTTTGTTCGTAACATCCAGCTCATCGCGATCATACGCAAACAATTCATATTCTTTATCATTCTTAAAAAAATCAAAAAAACAGGAACCGAGCATTCCTGATTTTCCCAATAACAAAATCTTTAGTCTGGAATTTCCCATGACTTCAATTTTTTCTTAAGTTCTGTGATTTTAACAAGTTCGGATTCTTTGTCTGCGCGCGCTTTCCATTCAACATTATTTTTCTCGAGAGTCCTCGCGCTCACAACAATACGCAGCGGCATGCCGATCAAATCAGCATCATTGAGTTTAACACCGGCGCTTTCATCGCGATCGTCATACAAAACTTCAAAGCCTTCATCAACAAGTTCTTTATATAATTTATCAGCTTCTTTTCGCGTGGAATCATCCTTGCCGAGCGACACAATTTCCGCAACAAAAGGCGCGACCGCCTTTGGCCATATAATGCCCTTATCATCATGCGAAGCCTCAACAATTCCGGCAACAAGCCGTGAAATTCCAATCCCGTAACAACCCATTACGATCGGCTTGCTTTTGCCATCCTGATCCGCAAAATTAGCTTTCATCCACTCGGAATAACAAGTGCCGAGTTTAAACACGTGGCCTATTTCAATGGCGTGTTTTGTAGTCAGTTTTCCTTTGCCGCAATCAGCGCAAATGTCGCCCTCCTTTACTTTATGCGGATCAACAACTTCGATATTGGCTTTATAGTCGCATTTATCGCAGACAAGCACGCTGTCCTCTCCGGCTTCGGAAATTATGGCAAATTCATGCGAATCGCTCCCGCCCATTGTCCCGCTGTCAGCTTTTACCACAATCACAGATAGCCCGATGCGTTTAAAAATCGCATGATAAGCCTCAACCATTTTGTCAAAACTTTCATCGAGACCTGCCTTGTCACGATCAAAACTGTAAGCGTCCTGCATCAAAAACTCGCGCGTGCGGAGCAGTCCACCGGTCGCACGCAATTCATCGCGGTATTTCCATTGATTTTGATTGACAATAACAGGCAAATCTTTGTATGTGTGAATGTATTTGCGCGCCAAATCCGTCACTGTTTCCTCGTGAGTGGGCGCAAGCACGCAGTCGCTCCCGCGCGCTGAAGTAAACTTGAGAAGAACATCGATTTTGTCATAGCGTCCGGTTTCTTTCCATAAGCTTGCGGGATGCACAAGCGGCATAAGCAAATGCTGCACGCCTTTTTTGCTTAATTCTTCTTTGATAATTTGATCCAGTTTTGAAAGGACTTTGAATCCGAGAGGCAGGAATTCATACAAACCTGCGGCAAGTTGATGCACAAATCCGCCACGAATCAGGTATTGATGGCTGACCGCGGTAGCCTCTTTTGGTGTTTCTTTTTGTGTCTTGCCAAAAAGTTGTGAGTAGCGCATAGGAAAAAATATTTGATAAAAATATATCGGGTTTTGGGGACAATCGCAACAGGGAGTTATACAACTTGCTGCTTATGCGAACCGTCGTGCCTGCCCGCCTTTGGCGTGGACGTCACGACGGTTGGAATTAAAACATAAATTCCGAAAACTACCTAATCCATCCCCGCCTGCCCCCGCCTGAGGCGGGTGGGGGACAGTTTTTATAGTTGATTTGTAAAAAAGTAAAAAATTTTTACATTTTTACAAATTTGCAATCAGAACATGGCAGACAGTATTACAGGTTCGGAACGTTCCGAAAACCTAAAACATCATAAATCCACAAATCCGCAAGTCCTGTTTTCATTCAATATCAATTGACTACAGGATAATTAAATTCTAATATACAACACTTTAAAAATTAAATATGAAAGAACAGCGAGGTCCGGAATATTATGGTGACAGGGAGTATTGTTTCACTGATTTAACGGCCGATCATCTTGAGCAATTGGCAGGAATACAACCGAGATTGATCAGATTCTTCATGAGAGACGTGACTGCGATATTAAGTCCTACAACTTTAAGGGCCGCATTTACCAATGCAGAGGCTGAGAGATTACCACAGGGGATTGGTCAAATTTCTTACGATACAGCGTGTATGACACCATATATAAGACAGGCAATGAATTTGGAGAGAGAAAAGCGCCCTTTTGAACTTACCGTGAGCGTCACAGTGATTGCAGCCGATGAACATGCAGGTACTGTCGTAGGCACGAGTCCTGCAAACTTGGTTCAGGCACACGGCAATAGATTTGCGCAGGACGAGGAAACTCAAAGACTGATTGGTTTTATCACAAGCACGGCTCAAGAAGCCCCGGAACATCACGAACTGCATCTTGAGATGAAAAGAGGAGGCGATATGAATATACAATTGGGATTTTTTAGCGGTATGATTGAAAGCTTATCTCAACATTTTGAGTATGAAGGTTTCAGCATAGGACAGCCTGATTTGTGCAGTGCTCTCCAAAGCGCTATCGCAAGGATTTCTCATGAATCAAAAATGCCATTCGTGATTATTACAGGTCATAGCGGGCCTTCAGGAAAACCAATAATCATATATTCGACTATTCAAGGAATCGGCCTGACTGAAGATCCTAATAAGGCTCAACAACAAACTCCGGGAGTTATGCCCGTGACAATGGATTTAAGAAAAAAATTGGATATTTAATCACCTGCTCGTCTTTAGCGGCGTTTTGCTCACCACCTTATGCTTTCTTTCCTCGATTTTCGCCATTAATTTTTCAGCCCACTCTTTATGATCCTGGTACCATTCAAAAGTTTTTTGAATACCTTCTGCAAAAGTTACCGACGGTTTCCAGCCAAGCTCTCCTTGCAATTTTGAAGAATCAATCGCGTACCGCCTGTCATGCGCCAATCTATCATCAACATAAGTGATCAAACTCTCATCTTTCCCCAAAAACTTCAGCAAAAATTGAGTTATTTGAAGATTTGTTTTTTCATTATTGCCGCCAACATTATAAACATCACCCAAGCGACCTTTTTCCAAGATAACATCAATCGCGCGGCAATGATCAATCACAAACTACCAATCTCTCACATTTTGTCCGTCACCATAAACGGGAACAGGCTTATTTTC
>CAYHSM010000075.1:0-6068 GCA_964359325.1 uncultured Candidatus Peribacteria bacterium | reverse complement strand
ATATCTTTCTATATCAGCATCAAGATTTTCAACTCTTTTTGGACTGATACGCCCCTTATCGACCTCCCCATCATGAGAAGCAATCCCATGCACAACATGACGCGTAAGATTAAGTCCGTAATCCGGAAATCCCGCTCTGCGCGCTATCCGATCAACAACATGAACTCCTTGGATATTATGCCTAAAAACACCAAGCGCAGCCAACGCGTCGCTATTAACCTTAAAAAGTGTACGAGTCAAAAGCTCCTCTCCCATGTGTCCGAAAGAAGTATGTCCGAGATCATGTCCCATCCCTATGGCCCTGGACAAATCCGGATTTACTCCTAAAGATATAGCCAAATCTTCAGCTAAAGAGGAAACTCTTAAAACATGCGTGAGCCTGCTTGTAACATGTTCATTATATGGACGTGTCCACACTTGAGTCTTTTCAGCTAATCGCGAAAACGCGTTAGACCATTCAATCCTTCTGCGGTCGCGAGAAAACGGAGATTGTTCAAAAACCCTGATATGTTCACGATTAAAGTCTTCGGTTTCTCGGTAAGCGGCTTCATTTGGAGTGGCAAAAGAAAAAAACTCTCTATTTACCCCATTTCTGCGAGCATTAACATCTTTACGTATATCTTTAATTTCCGCTTGTGAGAGTTCATCGCTTGTTATTCCAAATAAATCTATTCCGCCCATATATAATTGAAAACTTAGCTTATACAACTATCCTTGTCCCGCCTCTACCTTCCGTAATCGCTCTCTCAGCATGCCCAAAATCCGTAATCAAAGAAGGCTCGCCAGTCTTTTCCGTAAAATTAATACAAGCGGCTAGTTTTGGTCCCATACTGCCTTTTTGGAGACGTGGTAATATATCGTTTGCCTCTGACAAATCAAGCTCAGGAATTACAATCCCTTCAACACCATGAGTTTTAAATTCTTCAGGGTCAATCACTCCAGGCACAGCAGTTAAAATAGCCATAAGCTTTGCCCCAATATCTCCCGCCATTAAAGCTGTAGTCAAATCTTTATCTATCACGCCTTCAAGACCATATAAAGTCCCATCAGGTCTGCGCGCCACCAAAATACCTCCTCCTCCACCACCAATCGTTAAAAAACCGGCATTAATACAGGCACGTATAGCATCAATATTGAGAATTTCAATTGGAACCGGGGATGATACAACACGTCTATAACCATCATCCCTCTTGTCATTCATACACTTTACCTTCCACCCAAACTTGTCCTGTTGAGACCTTGCTTGGTCCTCAGTCATCCAGGAACCAATTGGCTTTGTAGGATCTTGAAATGCCGGATCATTAGGATCAACCAAAACCTGAGTAACCAGCGTGGCAATGCGTCCAGCCCTGGACGGATCTATTTTAAGCATTTCATTATGTATCAGTTGTTCAAGCATATAGCCGATAGCACCTTGGGTGTCTGCACCAATCGCATCAAGCGGCACATTATGCAAAAGCCCGGCTTTTAACGCATGTTCAAATCTTTCCAAAATAAAACCAACTTGAGGACCATTGCCATGAGTTACCGCCATGGAAGTTTCATAATTCGTCCCCCATAATTTTGCTATTATTTCGCAAGCGGTTTTGGCAGCGGCACGCTGATCTTCAATTGTTTCTCGTCCCTTTCCGAGGGTTAAAGCATTGCCACCAACTGAAACAACTAATCTTTTTGGGATTTCAGACATATTTTTTAAATAAAAATTTAATTTAAGATGTTAATATAGCGTTTCGGCCTGAGAATGCAACAGAAAATCTTGCAAAATCGCCAACAATTTGATTAAATAAGACCCAACATTTTAAATAAACTTATGGACATGGAAGCGCATGAAATAGAACCATTCGGCTATAAAGAAGCGCATGAAGCCGCTGACTTCATTGGCGAGGAAGCGGACAAAACAGGCCTGGCACTTCCAAAAATTTCCATCACTCTCGGCTCAGGATGCAGAACTTTTGCAGAAAGATACACATCCGAAGGATCCAGACTTGTTATCCCAACAAAAAAAATTCCACACTTCCCGATACCAAAAACCGCAGCTGCCGGCCACGACGGGAATTTAATCATTGCTCCAATAGACAACGATCCAAGTGAGACCATGGCAATCTGGGCCGGACGCGTACATTTTTATCAAACCATATTAAGACGATGCGACGAAACATTGGAAAAAATAACCGACCCTGAAGTTCGTAAAGCTGCAATAGTCTTTTACGTGGCAATATGTCGCGCTATGGGTGTTAATGATATCCTCACATCAAACGCAGTAGGCTCAGTCAACCCGGACATTCATCAAAAAGGCGACATCGTACGAGTTTCCGATCATATACTTGATCCTGACGACGATTTTGGCGTACCGGAAGATTCAAGATGGTTTGATGAAAAAAAAGATCAAAACCCAAATTACGAATATCAATTGGAAGACTATTTCTACGGACAAGGCAATCTTTATTCGGAAGAAATTCACGCGCTGGCACGAGAAGTAGCCGCAGAAATGTGCATGGATTTAAAAGAAGGCGTCTTGCATTGGCGCAAAGGCAGAGGATACGAAAGTCCGACAATGAGTAGAGCCATTCGTACAAAAGGAGCTGACTTGGCAGCCATGTCCACCGCACCTGAAGCGCAAAAAGCAAGAACGGTAGGATATTCAAACAAACCTGGCGAGCGTCGTTTCGCAGCATTCAGCAGCGTAACAAATGTTGCGCAACTCCATCATGGACAGCTCTTACAACACGGCGAAGTAACTGAAGAAGGAAACAAATCTGAAGACAGATTCAATCCGTTTATGTACAAACTTATTCAAAAAATAATACGAGCAAGGGCATTGCGACAGACTCAAATTGAGAAATAAATCGCACCCTACATCACCTGCTCCAGATAGCACTTTTCACAATACACAATCTCAGGCCTGCCGGGCTCATAACTTGTCTTGATTTGTTCGCCACATTTTCCGCAATTTCTTTCCCAAAGTTGTCTTGGATTGCGTAAACCAAGCCTTCTTTTATGCCTGCACATGGGACATTTCTCAGGCAAAGGCAAATTCATGCGACGATAAAATTTTAATTCCTGAATAACAATTTTATAATTTTTCCCACAATCCTTGCAGGCCAAAATTTCATCTGTAATGCCATCATACGTCTGCGATTTATATTCTTTTTTATCATCCTCGCGCTTCATCGGATAATATTCCATAGCAACAGTTTCATAATAACAAAAAGGCGAAATCTCAGGCGGAAAAAACTGCCCATATTCTCCATTTTTTACCATATGCTCAACAACGCGCGGCAATAATTCCTCATACTCCTCCTTGCTATACTGCTTATTCAAAATACAATATTGTTTCCTGTGCAGCCCGACACATCCAAACAAATGAGAACTGCTCATGCAAACAAAACAATACTGACAAAAATCAAGCGACCAAGTCGACGAACACCCCATACAAAATTTCAAATCGCCTGACGAAGCACAATTATACAAAACCTCACCCCATCCAACAGAACTCAAATCCATAGCATCTTTAATATCCAATCCGATATACGCATATTTTAAATCACGCGAATTTTTAATCAAATATCCCTCAATAACATCTTTACAATTCAGCAAATCATCACCAACGCAGTCCTCACAATTTATCAATTGCACAGCCTTATGCGGATATTTCTTGAAATGTTCCAGCGACGCAATCAAGGCTCGCTTTCGACCATCAGCGCCATTCAAATACTCATCAACTTTCGCTTTATAATCTTCTTCACTCAAAGCCTGATTAAAAAAATAAAACTTTTTATGCCTCAAACCAAAACACCCGAAACAATTCGTACATCCTTTTAAATCGCGACAATAATGACAGTCGCTGCAGTTCTCACATTCCTGCAAATAAGTACTGTTAAAACAATTTTCGCAGCGTATACATTCATACAAACATTCCGACTTAATTACCCAATAACAATCAACATTATTTTTCCCCCAAAGTGAATAAGTATCGTAATAACAATCTTCATTGTAATGCCCGCCGGCGTTCATAAAACAATTTTTGTCATCCGTCTCCTGATTCACAAATTCAGCATTCTGATTATTTTTGCCGAACAAAGCCACCAATTTTGAATCACGCATCAATTCTCCAAACTGCTCAAAAAACGGCCGAGTAAAATCATAATCACGCCCGACATCCACCGGATCCCATTTATCACTCCAAAAACAAGGCTGGCACCAAACATGATACTTCTTATCGTGAGAATAAATTGAAACCATCTGCTTGCCGCAACTTTCGCAATTCCTCAAATATAAATTTTTTTCATTTCGAAAAGTCAGCCTACGCCGTTCACGACACACATTACACTCAAGAGGATTGGGAACTCTAACGCGTTCATAAAAAACCTCATCCTTATCGGTAATAGAAAAATTTTTGCCGCAAAAAACACATTGTTTAGTCTCTGAAATGTTTTTCATATTAGTTTATAACAATCTACCCTATACTCTACACAATAAAATCCATAAAACAATCATCGTGTGCTTCTCTGCAACAGCAAGCTTCCTGGCGGGAGGGACATTAACCGCGGCGGGAATTCTGACACTCAAAAAAAACAATAATAAAAGAGGAATCCTTTTAGCAAGTATACCGTTGCTATTCGGCATACAACAATTTATGGAAGGCATTGTTTGGATTACTCCAATATCAAGTCCGTGGCACCAAATCGCAACTTACGCATTTCTATCTTTCGCTTTGGCACTCTGGCCATTCTTCGTCCCGCTATCCATATTTCTTATAGAAAAAAACGCGCTAAGGAAAAAAATCATTTCATATTTTCTCATCTTGGGATGCGCAATAGCTGTTTATTCGATTCTACTGTTAATTTTGAATCCAATAAGTTCGGAAATCTGCACAAACAGCATTCGTTATATAGTCAACGAACCTTACATGACCGCGGCAACGATTCTTTATGTAATAGCAACTTGCGGAGGACCGTTGGCATCGAGCCACAAAACGCTTTTTATTTTCGGAATAGTTTTAGTACTTTCACTTTTAATATCCTTACAATTTTATCGGCACACGTTTATTTCAGTCTGGTGCTTCTTTGGCGCAGTATTAAGCTTAATTATCTATCTGCACTTTAGAAAAACAGCGACTAAGTAACTTTTGCAAGCCTGTCGTTATGCCTCTTTGATTTCCAGAAAAAATATCCGATCACGGTAAAAGTCGCAACCGGAGACGCCCACTGTGGAACATGAACACCAAAAGCATCAATTGTCATAATTGTTCCAAGCACAAGGATCGAATACATCGCTCCATTTTTCAAGTAAACATATCTTTTTACGCGCTCAATATTATGGATGGTAAATTCCCTGACAACAAAAGCTCCAATTCCATTCCCGATAAAAATCAAAGGCACTGACAAAGTAAAAGCAAAAGCTCCAAGCACTCCGTCTATGGAAAATGTCGCATCAATAACTTCCAAATATAAAATCTTGCTAACGTCTGAAAGATTTTTATTTTTTAAATTTTTCTCTTGCGCTTCCGCATTCTGTTTAAATCCATGCGTAATAAAAAACGCTGTTGATCCAACCACTGCGCCAAAAGCCATCATGGGATTTTGCTTCAAAGCGAACCAAACGATAACTGTTAACAAGATAGACACACTCGCGAAAAACCAAACGCCGTTTTTAATGAAAAACTTTTCAAAATGCGGAAGACCAAAATGTTTTTCTTCCAAAAACAGCCAATGCAAAAATAAAAAAAGTAAAAATATTCCACCGCCCGCCAATAAAATAGGCGCAGCCATTTCCACGGATTCCATAACGCGCGGATCATTGCTGAATGTTGCAGTCAAAGCTTGTATCGGCCCAAGCGAAGGATTAACCGCCCAAATAATTCCCCACGGCAAAAGTCCGCGTACTAAAAAAACAGCAAACAAAAGTCCCCACAACAAAAACCACCTTCGCGCTTTCGGCTGCATCGTAGCGACAACTTCCGCATTGATCACCGCATTATCAATACTTGAAATAACCTCAAAAAGACAAAGGCCTAAAATCACTAAAATCATTGTAATCATACGTAAAATATTTTTTAAAAAATCGCT
>CAYHSM010000074.1:0-6076 GCA_964359325.1 uncultured Candidatus Peribacteria bacterium | reverse complement strand
GCCTATGGAAATCAGGATTTTGCTTAGAGAAGACGTGATGAAAGAAAAAAGTTCATTCCACGAAGCCAGCCACGAGAAATATAGAGAAAGACGCCTTAAAGTAGCGCTGGGCAGAATTGCTCCGCCGGAAATATTCCCGGGAATTTATAAAACAATCGAACCGGATCCGGACGATGTCTTTGGCGAAACGGAATTAGTTATTGCCTAATGGCACTATTTTTTATTTATCAAATCAATAAACTTCTTCACATCCATAACTTCTTGTTTTTTTGTCGCGTAATTTCTGACAGCAATATTATTGTCGGAAACTTCCTTTTCTCCGACCACCAACATATATGGATTTTTTTCCAATTCCGCATTGCGAATTTTTTTACCCAAAGTTTCATTGGAATCATCAACTTCACAGCGCACATTAGCCTCAAAAAGATCATCGTATACCTTGCGCGCATAGTCATTAAATTTATCAGATACAGGCAAAATTTTTGCCTGAACCGGAGCCAGCCATACAGGTAAAGCCCCCGCATAATGTTCAATCAACATTGCCATAAATCTCTCCAATGAGCCCAAAATAGCTCTGTGAATAACAACCGGAGTATGCATCTTGCCATCAGCTCCCTCGTATTCCAACTCAAACCTGAGAGGCATCTGGAAATCAATTTGAATTGTTGCGCATTGCCATTCGCGTCCTATGGAGTCCTTAATTTTGAAATCGATTTTTGGCCCGTAAAAAGCCCCATCCCCCGCATTGATATCGTATTTCATACCGGCTTTTTTTAATGCTTTCTCAAGAGAATCCTCGGCATTTTTCCACTGCACGTCAGTGCCCATGGATTTCTCGGGCTTAGTTGATAAAACAACATCGTATTTAAAATCAAACACCTCGCTGTAAATATATTTTACGAAATCCATGCAATTAAGAACTTCCTCCTGTATTTGGTCCTCGGTGATAAAAATATGAGCATCATCCATGCAAAATTTGCGCACTCTTGTCATGCCGCCCAACGCTCCACGCAATTCGTTTCTGTGTAGCATGGCGAAATCCGCTATGCGCAAAGGTAATTCGCGGTAGCTTTTATTGGTCATTTTATAAATCAACATATGCGACGGACAATTCATTGGCTTAAGCGAAGCCTCTTTTTCGTCCATCATCACCTGAAACATGTTGTCTTTATAATGCTCCCAGTGTCCGCTTTGCTTCCATAAACTTTTGTCATACACAAGAGGAGTGATAACTTCTTTATATCCGCGCTTGCGATATTCTTTTCTCAAAAAAGCAACAAGTTCGTTAAACACAATCGTTCCTTTTGGTAAAAAGAATACTGCCCCCGGTGAAATATCATGAAATTGAAACAGCTCCAATTGCACGCCAAGTTTTCTATGATCGCGTTTTTGGGCTTCCTCAATCTGTTTGATGTGATCATCCAATTCTTGTTTGGTAGGCCAGCAAGTGCCATAAATGCGCTGCAGCATTGGATTTTTTTCATCCCCGCGCCAGTAAGCTCCGGCAATTTTTAACAATTTAAACGGACCGATTTGTCCGGTATGCTCAACATGCGGCCCTGCACACAAATCCACAAATGCGGCCTTATTATCATTTGGCATGACATTTTCATAAAAAGTCAGAGCTTCGCCGCATGCAATAAATTCTTTGGCCAATTCAACCTTATATTTTTGTCCGGTTTTCTTTAAAAACTCTACGCTTTTGTCTCCGGGCTCTTCTTTCAAAACAAATTTTTGATTCTGTTTCATTATGTGATTCATTTTCTTCTCCAAAATTTGCAAATCCTCGGGAATAAGAGTCCTCGGCAAATCAAAATCATAATAAAAACCATTTTCAATTGTAGGCCCGATTCCCAATTTCGCTTCCGGAAACATTTGCAAAACAGCCTGCGCAAGCACATGTGAGCAGGAATGCCTCATTGCTTCAAGGTTTTCGCTTCGCTCAGCTTGCTCGCCCTTAGGCTCGCTAGAGCGCAAGCGCTCTGCAAGATTTACTGGCTGCTTATCTTTGGACATGTTAGAATCTTTATATAATGAAACTCAAAAAACTTCAACTTGAAAACTTCCGTAATTATCAAAAAAATCTTTATGAATTTCCGGAAAATAAAGAATTGATTATTTTGACAGGTCCAAACGGCACCGGTAAAACCAATTTTTTGGAGGCCATACATTTGCTTTCGCTTGGGAAATCTTTTCGCTCGCTTACTCAGGACGATATGGTCCATTGGGAAAATGACTATCTGCGCTGCACAGCTGACGTGGAAGTTGATAATGAAAATTTAAATCTGGAAGTTTTTTATTCTTTAACGCCTGTACGCAAAAAGAATTTCAAAAAAAACGGCGTGAATTTAAAAAACAGCGAGTATTTGGGCAATCTGCTTACGGTTTTATTCCATCCGGAGGACCTTAATATGCTTTATCAGAGCCCGTCATTGCGTCGTCGCTATTTGGACATTGTACTTTCCCAGACTGATAAAAATTATCTGATAGCGCTTTCGAAATACAAAAGAGCCTTAAAACAAAGGAATGTTTTGCTTAATCAGCTGCGTGATGCTCATTATGGAGATTCTGACACCGGTAAATTGGAGGAGGATCTTTTGGCTTGGGATGATGAAATTATTGAATTTGGGAGCGTGGTTATTTTGAAAAGACTTGGGCTGGTGGCTTTTCTTAATGAAAAAGTTGAAAAAATATATCGCTCGATTTCAGGAGATAAAGAAAAAATCTCAGTTGAATACAGCAGTAGGATTTTAAAAGACCGAGCGAAGCTCGGGACTAACCAAAAAAGTCCCGCCCCTGCGGGACACCTTTTAGAATCAATTTCCGAAATGTACAAAGGCGAACTTTTTAATCGTAAAAAACGTGACATTTTTAGTGCTGAAACAACCGCGGGACCGCATAGGGACGATCTTATTTTTTATTTGAATGGTAAAAATATATGCTCATCGGCCTCGCGCGGCGAATTTCGCACACTGCTTTTGGCCCTTAAACTGGCTGAAATAGAATTTATCAAAGAATGCACGGGACATCGTCCGATTTTACTGCTTGATGATGTTTTTTCCGAATTGGACCGCAAACGCCAAAAACATCTCCTTAAGTGTATTAAGGGTTGCCAAACAATAATTACAACAACCAGCCCTTTGGACGACAAGGAAATGGCTGGTAGTAGCGTCCTGGTCGAGATTGATAAAGTCAGACAAATGTGATATAATATACAAAAATAAACACAAAAAATGCCACAGGTGATTCAAATCATAGGTTCAATTATATTGGCTGCTATCCCGGCTATTATCTGGGGCAATATTTTTTACCAAAAAAGTCCCGAGAAAAGGAAATTAACGGCTTTAACTTTTATTTTTGGAGCTTTAGCGGTTTTTCCGATTTTGATTTACAAATTTTCTTGGCAGTTTTTTCCTTGGATGAACGCGTTTAAAGTGGCTGATAATTACAAGGATGACATTATAGGATTTTCCAATGTCATCACCTTACCGTTAAGCATAATAATCACTTTTATGATTGTGGGTTTTATAGAAGAAAATATGAAGTTTGGATCCGTAAAAATCGTGGATGATGATGAAATTAAGGATATTGATGATTCCATAGAATTTTTCATTTTGGCTGCGCTCGGGTTCGCTTTCACGGAAAACATTCTTTATTTTTATAATATTTGGGTGGCCGAAGGGCCTTATAATCTGCTTTTGCCATTCTTATTCAGGTCGTCTTTTTCCACGTTTGCGCATCTGCTTTTTTCAGGAATGCTTGGTTATTACTATGGCATAGCGCATTTTGCCGGACCGATTCTTCAGGAAGAAATCCGCGCAAAAAACAGCTTTTGGTCAAGAATTCCACGAAAAATCCTGTTTTTCCGCAGAGAAAAACTTTTTTATGAACACAAGCTTTTGGAAGGGCTGATTTTGGCCATCGGATTACACGCTTTATTCAATATATTTTTGGAAATGGGTTTAACATTTATGATTGTGCCTTTCTTGGTTTGCGGATACATCGCGTTAAATTATCTTTTTGATCTTAAAGAAAACCACAAAAATTACGGCAAACTGCTTACTTACGTCAGAAATCATCCGCATCCGAAGTCAAATATCTTCTTTAAAAGATTTCCATTGCAGCAGCCGGTGGGGAGTCGTTAAATTACGTTGGTTTGGCTGAAAATTTGGTGGGATAGCAAAGATTATCCAGGAGCTACCCAGAAGCCGGTTCTGCTATCTGTGTTTCCGCCGAATGCAAAACTTAATTCATATTGTTTTTTTGTTTCGTTCGGTTGTTCCAATTGCATTCCGATTTTTGCCAATACCATTTTTGCTGTTTCGAGATTCGCGTTAAATGTTTGCCAATATCCGTCACCGTCTAAACATTTTTTAATGATTTCTGCCGCCCCGTTTTGTCCTTTACTGGTAGCTTCTTGTATGGCTTTTCTTCCCCATTCTTTGAGGTTTTTATATAGTTTTGTGTCTCTTGGGACAAAGTAGGCGATCTTTTTCCCTCCTGCTGTCGTGCGTTCTGCTCTTGTTCTTCCGCCTTGTTGAAAGATTTCTTCTACGGCGCTGACAATGTTTGCATCAATTAGTTTTTTTTTATTTTCAATTGGTGCTGTTCTTGTTTCTGTTGCGGCTCTTGCTGATTCGGCGGCAACTCCTTGGATAAATAGTGTTATGAAGTCGGTGGTAGGTTGTGTTTGAAATGCGTTTCCTTTTGACGGTTCGCCGGTTTCTACTTCATTTTCTGGAATTGGGGTTTTTCTGTCTTTTTCAACTCTTCTCATTTTATTTTCAACTGTCCCGCATAGGCAACATGGGGCTACTTTTTTCATAGGGTCTACACTTGGGCTTGTAATTCGTATAGCGTGGAGATAAAGCCCATAGCCCTGACCTTGCTGAACGTGCGCTGGCATTATTTCTGCCCAAAAAGGGTGGCTTCCTACGAATACTTTCTTTATTTCATCTGATCCGGTAATATCGGCGATTTTGTCCACTGTTTCCTGGTCTATCAAGAGTTTCCCACATTGTACTGTTTCTTCCAAAGGACTCGCGTATATGGCTTCTATGCTTATGGTTAAGGACATTCCGCCTTTATTGACTATCACTCTGCCGTGCGCGCTTTGTTCTTTGACCATCTTTTCAATCGCGCTGATCAGGCTACTGTTATCTATTGATTCTCGAGATTCCATTTGGAAATTTGTTACAAGTTAACTTTTTATAGCAAAATTGATACTTTGTCAACCTTTTTGAAGCTAAAAAAGGCCCCGGTTTTCCCAGTGATCTGTTAAATTAGGATGTTTGGAGATGTGAATGTTGTAATTTAGCAGATTATGATCTCTCCCCGGGGAGAGATTTGCAGATTGGGGACTGCAATAACCTTCCGGCATGATTTATTCTGTCAAGTCGCTGATACTTACACGGTCGCCACTTTTTTAAAAACTGGGGTCTTTTCAGCACTTAAATCGGTGGAGAAAAGTGTCACCCACGCCTAAGGCCACCCGCCTAGGCGGGGACATTTTAAAAAATCGACTTGACGATCGTTTTTGTACAAAAAGCGAACTGGATTTTTGGCTTAAAATAGACGCAAAATTAGAGTGATAATTTTCATGTTGAAAGTGTGTCAAAATAGCATTTGTTAGCCATTTTTGACTTGTCCGGCTGCGTATTTTTTGAGATGATTTGGATACGGATTTTTTAACAAAAAACAAGCATGAATACTGCCCAAGAATTACATAATGAATTTGTCAGACTAGGTGGAATGAGGCTCAAGCTGAAAAATAAGATGCTCGCAATATTGCCTCAAATTTATGAAAGCGGAATTTGGAAAAAATACGCGGGTTCAATCGTGGAATATGCCGGAAAGTATGGGGATATTGCGCAAACAACAACGAGAAAGAGGCTCAGGCTCGAGAGTAACCTTGATGACTTACCATGTCTTAAAGCCGCGATTGAAAAAGTTGGAGTTCACAAAGTTGCCATGGTGGCAAAAATTGCCACTCCCGAGACCGATCAGGCGTTAGCGGAGAGGATTTTAAACATGAGCAAAGCGGCGGTACAAAGTTTGTCGAAAGAGCTGAGAGCGA
>CAYHSM010000073.1:0-6153 GCA_964359325.1 uncultured Candidatus Peribacteria bacterium | reverse complement strand
ATACCCACGATAGCCAAAATCCCAAAAATTTGCTATAATATCAGGATAAATTTAAAACAAAAATCATGGCCTCTCTAAAGAGTAACGTAGCAGATAGCGGCAAAAGCCTGACCGATGCCACGACTTCAAGCGATGGAAGCATCGATTTTGACGCCTTAAGCAGCACTATTTTTAATAAATTTATAGATGTGGTGGAGGCTGCCATAGTTTTAACTATCACTATTTTGATTGTTCGTTGGCTAAAAGGATACTTCTCACGAATAGAAATAAAACACGAACAGCAAAGAACAGCCTTAAACGTAATAGAAAAAATACTTGCGGGATTCATAATCGTTATAGGCGTTACAATCGCTTTGAAAGTGGTTGGAATTGATATGAGCGTCCTGGTCGGCGTAGGACTTTTGGGCTTAAGTTACGGGCTAAAAGACATCATAAAAAACTACATAGCGGGAATTCTGATTTTCTTAAAATCTCCTTTTAAAATCGGTGACATAGTTAAAATCAAAAATTTCGTTGGAAAAATTGAAAAAATGGAATTCCAGTCAACCAGCATCAAAACTTTCGATCATCGCGAGATTACAATCTACAACTCGGATATAATGGCTCAATCCATAGAAAATTACTCCAGTTATCCGATGCGCAGAATGGAGATAAATGTAAAACTCGGCTACGGCACAAACATGGAAAAAGCCGTACAGGTTTTCGATAAAATTCTTGGAGCAAATGCGGATATTCTCAAGGATCCGAAATACACAATCGTTTTCAAAAATTTCAGTGACAACAGTGTAATTCTCCAATTAAAATTTTGGGTGAAAGTGCCGTCAAACATGCTTAAAATCCGTTCGGACATCGCATGGCAAATCAATCAAGCATTTGATGAATCAACAGTATTCGGCCCATACTCAAAAAGCTTTCAGTCTGACAAAGACTTTTCTCTTACTGAAGAAAGAAAAAATAAAACTCAAGAATTCTACAAACAACCGATGTTTACGACAGCAGCTCCACAAACAGCCGCAGCGGCTCCGGGTCAACCGGGCCAACCACCAACAATCATTGTTGATGACGTAGACGAACCTTCTGTAGAAGAAGACCTCTAGTAAAAAATTCTATAATATTTCCCTACCAATATCCTTCCGAGAATAAGTTGGAATATTAAATAAGCTATAAATCCTCCAACTACAATTATAGCTGCATTTTGTTTTGACAGCTTCCCCCATTCCAAAAACAAATGATAAGCAACTACAAAAACCCAAATCGCTCCAACCAACGAAACCAAATTATACAAACCGGAAGGATCAAGTATTCCAAGAAGTCCTAATAAAAACGGCACTATTGTTAGCCATAAAAATATGGAAGAATAAGCCAAAACTCTAAAAAAAGCCCAATGATTATGTCCGGTCTTAAAAAACTTCTCGGCGGCATAACTCATGCCAAAAATCGCGCCAACAAGCGACAAAGTCGGAATAATCATCGGCCAAAACAAAAACCGCGAAAAAATAGCACCAAATCCGGACGGGAAAAGCATTGAAGATAAAATCAAATTTACAACCGGAGGCACAGCCAAAATAACAAATCCCCATTTTTTAGCAGAAGGCCTGGCGGCGACAGCAGCCATAACAGGCTTACTTAACTGCAATATGGCAATACCATCTTTAATTTCCTTAATCATGTTTGATTAATTTAAAAAATTATTAAATTTGTTCGGATTCTGTAAGTAAAATCGTAACATCACTGTAAAAAGATTCAAATTCCGCAAATTCCTCAACCGAATCGTCATATAGTAACCAATCAACTTTATAAGATTTACCATCTTTAAATTCAACATTTACGGAATAACTGGCAGGATCTGTAGGTATCACTGGCCAGGCTACATCTAAAGACTTTTCATATTTAATAACAAAATCAACAATTTTTTCAAAACGATCAAAATACTCTCCTCCAATCTGCCCGGTGGAAGATATATCTTCTTTTAGGGCTCCGCTATTATAAGTAGCAGCAATAGTTCTTTTTTCATAATCAGGCGTTAATTCAAGAACAGAGGCCTCAGATTTATTTTCAACCGTAAATGTAACCTTGGAAGCTTTCTTTGAACCGCCAAAACAACCACCCAAAGTAATAACTATCGCCAAAACAACAATTGATAATAAAAATTTCTTCATAGGAAAGAGATTAAACCGAAAAAGATTGTAATACAAATCAAGAAATAAAACAATTGCTATTTTTTTACATCAGCTTTCTTTGCTTCAGGAGCAGCGGCAGCAGGAGCAGCGCCTTCAGCGCCAGGAGCAACGGCACCTTCAGCACCGGGAACGGCAGCAGCAGCACCTTCAGCACCAGGAGCAACAATTGGAGCTTCTTCTTCAATCTTTGGAGCTACAGCAGTAACTACAACATCTCCGGGATCATGCAAAATGGTAACAGCAGAAGAAACTTTCAAATCCTTAATACGTACATAACTGTGAAAATCAACAACAGATTCAACGCTAACTTCAATAAACGGAATCAAATCCTTTGGCAAACATTTAACTGAAACTTCAGTTAAAGTATGAGTCAAAATACCTCCCAATTCCTTAACGGCAGGAGAAATTCCAAAAAATTTGAGCGGAATCTTAGCATGAACAACCTGATCCATACGCACATTAATAAAATCCACATGATCAATCGCATCTGTTACAGGATTATATTGTACGTCATGAACCAACGCAGGCAATTTTTCTTTACCATCAACATTAAGCTCAAGAACCGTATTCATACCGGCCTTCCTTAAAACCTTACGAAAAGTCTGATAATCCATCTGAAGCGAATGATTTTTAACACCTTTACCATAAAATTCCGCCGGAATAATATTATTCCTACGTAAAGACCTTCCTTTTACCTTAGTATCTCTGGTCTGAACATCGATAATCATTGTATCCATAAATCTTTTGAGATTAAATTGCGCGCTTGAGTTTAGCCGAAACCCCTTATTTGCGCAATAGTTTTTTTCTGGTAGAATCTAACGCGCTATATTAATAACAACTTACCATGTTCGAAAAAGCCAAAAATCTCTACAAACTGCAAAAACAAGCGCGCGAAATAAAAGGTAAACTGAAAAATACTCATATAGAAGCTGAAAATGAAGGTGTCACTGTAATTATAAATGGCGAACAGGAAGTTATAGAAGTTCGTATAAACGACGCGGCAATGCAAGATAAGAAAAAACTGGAAAAAAATTTGGTTGACTGTTTGAATAAAGCCGTAAAAAAATCCCAACAGATCGGCGCTGAACTTATGAAGGATGTAATGGGTGATATGAACATCCCCGGAATGGGAGGATAATATTTTAAGACGCCCAATGCCACACTCCTTTCGTTACAAAAAGAATAAATTCACAAAACTACTGGTACTCCCTTTACTAGTAATCATCGTTCTTTTATTAGGCTATATAAAATACAATTCAAACGTCTACAGTCCTGTCGATCCGGACGACAACACTTCGATTTCCTTCCAGATCAAAAAAGGCCAAACAATCAAGGAAATAGCAAAAAACCTTAAAGAAAAAAATCTCATAAAAAGTCCTTCGGCTTTTTATTGGTATGCAAAATTTAATAATTTGGGGCAGGACGTTATCGCGGGCCGCTTTATTCTCAATAAAACAATGAACACTCCAAAAATCCTTAAAGCCATAAGCGATCCTGCGCAAGCGGAATTTATAATTACAATCCAGGAAGGACTGGCAATCAAGGATGTAGATCAAAAACTGGTTGATCTTGATCTTATCAATAATGGAGAATTTATTCAGGCTGTAAAAAACTTCAACAAATGGGAATTGTATCCATTCTTGGACAAAACAATTCTTGAAAAACTGGATTTACCTCTTGAGGGTTACATTTATCCGGACACATATTTTCTCGATCCGGAAAATTTTAAGCCGGAAGATTTGATTTATCTGACTTTGGATAATTTCGAAAAAAAATTCTCAGAACTGCAAAAACAATTAAAAAAACATACCGTACATCAGATTATTACAATGGCATCAATTATAGAAAATGAAGTGAGAGGCATGACCGATCGCAAATTGGTTTCAGGAATTTTATGGAAAAGACTGGAAAGTGATTGGCCTCTTGGCGCAGATGCAACTCTTCTTTATATAACCGATGATCGGAAAATAGATTCCAAAGATTTGAAAATAGATTCTTTATACAATACACGCAAAAATAAAGGGTTGCCACCTGGACCGATCGGTAATCCAAGTATTGAAAGCATCGAAGCCGCTATGTATCCGACAGAAAACGATTACTGGTTTTATCTGACGACTTTGGACACCGGCGAAGTCATCTACTCCAAAACCAACGAGGAGCACAATGTGAATAGAGCAAAGTATTTATAATGAATATTCACTTTCAGTGGCCTTGTCTGTTTCGACGACTGCGGGAGCAACAGGAACGACAGGGGCCGCTACTACAGGCACATAAAACACCTTAACTACCAACGCCACACTCTTATTCCCTTTAGCATCAACCCCATAAATCTGATAAATATTTTCTCCGGCCTTCATGAAACCATAATCAGCATTTGCAAAATAAGTCCAAGTGCCGTCCCCAGGCTTAAATTTCTGTAAAGTATAATCATTAACAGTAACTTTATCAGCGCCTGAAATTTTACCGGTCAAAGTGGCAACCTTTCCGGTAACTTGATAGCGACCTTGATCATCAAGCGTTCCGCCACCAACAGAAGTAAGAGTTGGAACGGTTAAAGGCCCCAAAACAACAGGTACGTCATCAGTCTTTGGAATATCAACTTCAGGCTTGGCAGGTTCCGCAACAACCGCCTCTTCTTTTTTAACAGCCTGCGGTTCAACCTTGACCAACTCAACCCCGCCTGCCCCGATTGTTTTTTCAAACTGAGTAGGTTCGCTGTCTTCTTTAATATTCCACAAATACCAATCGGTCTGTTTAAAATCATCAGAAGTGGCAGTAAGAACCGTAGGACTTTGATAAGCCCAGTAACGCTTTAAAACTTCATCCGTAAAATCAATTTGCTGTCCAACGCCAATGCTCTCACTTTCAACAACTTTACTACCATCTTCAGCCAAAATATCCACAGCTAAACCTTCGTTATCAAATACACCAAAAACCCTAACAATCTGACTGTCGTTATTTTCTACTTCAAAAATACTGGCAGCGTTTGATTTAGCGACAATATTATCAAAAGTTATAAAAATATCAGTCTGTCCGGTGGTTTTATTAAACATATTAAACCAAATGTCTCCATCATATAAATGAAGATCAATCTGCGGCGCCTTACTGCTATCATCAATGGAATCAAAACTCACATCGGAATTCCCGGAAACTCTCATCAAACTCCCATCAAAAAATTCAACAATAAGTTTTGCATCAGCGGAAGACCTGATTTGATCTCCTTGCATAATCACAGCATCGCTCGACAAATTAAAAAACGCATCAGTCCCCCAGGCCTTCATTTGAGCGCTTCCTGAAATAATGTGCATGTAAGCAGCCTTTACCTTTCCGGAAGGGAAAACAGCTTTCCATAAATTAAAAACCAAAATCCCGATAATTCCAATCGCAATAATAATCAAAAAAGGCATCACGTAATTAACGGGTCCAACCTGCTTCCTAGCCTGATAATAACGTGGACGTTGATACACGAGAATGCTTTTAAAGAGTTACCGAAGACATTTTAATGGAAAGAAGCCACTCTTGTAAACAACATTCTTCTACAACCCCATCTCCCTCTTTATCGCATTTATATCTCTAACCAACCTTATATCAGTCCTAAGCCTTTTTGCAGTCTTACTGCAAGCATGCATAACAGTCGTGTGATTTCTTCCTCCAAATCCATCCCCGATACTTTCATATGACTGCCCCAATTCATTTTTAATCAAATACATGCACACATGACGCGGCAACATAACACCCTTATGACGATCCTTCCCGGTCAATTCATCCACACTCACATTATAAAACTTGGCAACTATATTTGTTACATCCGTGGAACTTTTTGCAATCTGTCTTGAATTGCTCGCCTCAAGATCATAGCCGATTATTTTTTGAGCTTTATTAAGTCTTTGAATAATCTCAGCAACGGACCGGATTGTAGTAACTTTATTGAATAATTGATTATCCGCAATAATTTGACGCAAAACCCCTTCAA
>CAYHSM010000072.1:0-6162 GCA_964359325.1 uncultured Candidatus Peribacteria bacterium | reverse complement strand
AAAAGCTAACGGGAAATATTTGAACCAGCTCAGGAATTTAGCCGCTGCTTCAATTTTGGATCATTTCCAGGAACTGAAAACAAAATATTCTCAAGACAAATCCAATTTTATAAAACTTTAAATTTAGGCTTTAAGTTTATAAATTCTCCTACCGACTCTCGCGAATTTTTTGCCATTTTTCAAAGCTAAAATAATCGTAATTTTTTTCACTTTACGTTGCTTTAAAACCATTTCAATAACTTTATCCTGGTCCAATTCTTTATGTTCTTTTAATATTTTCTCAATTACCTCGGCTACAGTCCCTCTTTCAAAACCCCATTCGGCCAAAGCATAAATTCCTCTGCCAATTAAAACGAAGTGGTCATGGCGTATCAATTCATTATGTACGGCCTGCAGATTAACTTTTCTATTATCAAAATTAGCCTTACTGATTTTCTCGGCAATTATGGAGAAATGAACGGGATTTTTTTCATTACGCAGTACAAATAAAATTTTATCTCTTAAAGTACGCGGATGGATATGCCTCCATTCCAATAAACCAACAAGATCACCATCAAGTAAAGTAAGTCTCTTATCAATGAAAATTAAAGATTTAATTTTTGGTATATCAAAGTTAATATCTTTAAATTCATTTTTTAAATCTTCGTGAATTTTGTCTATTTTTTTAACATCGCCGTATTTGTGCAGTTGATTTATCAAATGGCCGGAGGCGTATTTCAAAGAATGATCAGGCAAAGCTTTGTCTCTGACATACGGATAAAAATTAATAGTATTCCCGATAGATTCAAGATTTTCATGTAAGACCAAAGAAAGATTGATTTTCCCGGCATCAAGTTTAAATCCTTTCGGCAGAATATTCGCCAATTCCTTAAACAAAATCTCGGTCCTCATCAATCCGCCATGAGTGCGCACAACATTCCCGACAAATTCATGAAGACTCTTAAGGGCGGTATTGAAAACATTTCGCTTCATTTTTATCAAAGCGTTTTTTTCAATTTGACGCACGCGTTCGCGAGTCACGGAAAATTCTTGACCTATTTCTTCCAGCGTTGATTTGCCATTACCGGCAAGGTCAAAACGCTTTTTAATAACTACTTTTTCTTTGTCTGACAATAGCAATAACAAATTTTCAACAAGACCGGGAAGCTCCGTTATTGTTTGAACAACAGGCGCAATTTGAGTGCTATACATATGGAATGAGAGTTAGTTAGTTGGGTTAACTTGGGAGAATTATAAAAACATTTTGCGATTAACGCAAAAAAATAGTCTTGTAAGTATTGTCAAAATGATTTGTTGTTTAATAATTAAGCGTCCTTAAATTTCAAAAATATAGCCGATGCAATAGACGGTCTTAATTAAATCTTTATTGAAATGTCGTTTTAATTTCCGGCGAAGATGGCTTACATGTACATCAACGGTGTTGGTGGACCAAAAAATATTTCTGTCCCAGACTTCCTCAAGAAGCTGCGTCCTGCTTAAAACACGCCCGATATTTTGTATGAAACAAATAAGCAAAGAAAATTCCTTATTTCTTAAATTCAATTGAATATTTCTAATAAAAATTTTCCTTGCGTCGATATCCAATCTAATTAAACCTGATTGTAATAAATTCTGAGCCAGTTCCACCGCAAATTTGAGAAGAAATATACTTTCATTTTGTACGCGCAAACATTTAAATCAATTTTTTCAAAAAAGTTCTACGACAAACGGCTGACAACAGAAGAAAAACGACAAATAAAAGTGTTGTCAGTCCCTGTTCAACATGCTACCTTTGTTTAGAAAATTAATAAATTAATTTCTATGGCTCAAAATTTAATGGAACGCGTCACAGCGGTTTGTAAGAGAAGAGGATTTATATTCCCAAGCTCTGAGATTTACGGCGGATTCGCAAACACATGGGATTACGGTCCATACGGCGCGCAACTCAAAAAAAACATAAAAGATTTTTGGTGGAAAACTTTTGTGTATTGCCGCGCAGATATAGTGGGCTTGGATTCCGCAATTTTGATGAATCCGAAAATCTGGGAAGCTTCCGGGCACGTAACATCATTCTCAGATCCTTTGATAGATTGTAAGAAATGTAAGGAAAGAGTGCGCGGAGATAAATTGATTGAGGAAAATTTGGGAATTGATGCGGCAGTTGGAAAATCTCTTAAGGAAGTGAGCAAAATAATTAAAGACAAAAAACTGAAATGTCCGCATTGCGGTCACAGTGATTTTACCGAAGCCAGGTCTTTTAATTTAATGTTTAAAACACATCAGGGCGTAATCGAAGAAACAGCTGCAGCGGTTTATTTAAGGCCTGAAACAGCTCAAGGAATTTTCGTAAATTTTAAGAATGTTACTCAAAGTTGCAGACAGCGCATTCCGTTTGGAATCGCTCAAATCGGCAAAGCATTCCGCAATGAAATAACACCCGGCAATTTCACATTCCGCACGCGCGAATTCGAACAAATGGAAATAGAATATTTTGTCTCGCCAAAAGACAAATCGGAAATCAAAAAAATCTTTGATGAATGGAAAAAAGCCTGCTGGCAATGGTATTTGGATTTGGGAATAAAAAAGGACGACTTGCGCTATCGTGAGCATACAAAAGAGGAGCTCTCTCATTATTCAAGCATGACATTTGATATAGAATATAAATTTCCGTTTGGTTGGGGAGAATTGATGGGATTGGCATACCGTGGAGACTTTGACCTTTCTCAGCATCAAAAATTCTCGAAAGAAAATTTGGAATACTTGGATCCTGTAACGAATGAAAAATATATGCCTCATGTTATAGAACCTTCATTTGGAGCAGACAGGACAACATTAATAACCCTTTTAAACGCCTACGATGAAGACACGGTTGGAGGTGAACCGCGCACTGTACTCCGTTTTGATCCAAAAATCGCACCGGTAAAAGCTGCGATATTCCCATTGATTAAAAAACCGGAACTAACAAAAGTCGCACAAAAAATATTTGACGAGCTTAGCAGTGATTTCCAAATTGAATATGATGAATCAGGACAGATTGGCAAACGCTATCGCCGCCAGGATGAGATAGGTACGCCGTACTGTATCACCGTGGACTTTGACACTATTGAGAAAGACAAAAAAGTTACTATTCGCGATAGAGATACGACAAAACAAGAGAGAATAGATATAGACAAAGTAAAGGAAATCCTGACAAATAAAATAAAAGGCTGAAAAAGACCCAAAATATGCCTTATTAACCTTGTTAAAAGGCTTATTTTCTGATAAAATATATAGAAAAATAAAAACAGAAAAATCAGATGAAGGAATTCTTTCTTAAGTATTGGGAATATATAAAAGCAAATCCGCTTCAGCTATCTTTGACGCTACTTGGGATTATAGTTGGATTATGGCTTATATTACATATTATACGTTTTTTTTATCATCATCATCAGTCAAAACATCTCATTTTCTTGCAAGTTATTTTGCCGAGAGATGATTCACCGAAAGACAAAGAAAAAGAAACGGAAAAAGATTTCAGGGAAAAAGTTTCCGTCATGGCTCAATTTTTCCGCAATATTCATGAAACCAGAGAATTGAATATGATGAACAGAATCAGAGTTCTTTTATTCAAGCACAATGTCTTTAGTTTTGAATTGGTGGCACACAACAAAGTGGTGGATTTTTATGTGACGACTCCGAAATATTATCAGGAAATTATTGAAAAACAGATCACCTCATATTATCCGGGAGCTGACATCCAGGCGGTTGATCCTTACGAACATCTGCTAAAAGATAACAAAGTTAAAGGATTCTACGCATATGAAGAAAAACAATTTTGGTTTCCGATAAAAACATACAAAGTTATTGAAAACGATCCATTAAATGATCTTACGAACATATTTACACGTTTGACAGACGACGAAACAGCTATAATTCAAATGGTAATCCGTCCGCGCAGCGACAGTTGGTCCAAAAAAGCTGAAAAATTCGGTGAAGCTTATTACAAAGGTAAACAAAATGAAGGAATAAAAATACCGGTTATCGGATGGATTTTCAATGTATTCAAAGGCATTTTTTTAGGATACGACAAAATGGAAGTTGAGCCGGCTAAGGGTAGCGACGGTGGATATGTTAGAATGCTCCAATCAAAAGAAGAAACCGCAAAACGCATTGGTGAAAAATCAGCCCAGTCGGGTTTTGATACGGCCATCAGACTTTTAACAACAGCAAAAACGGAAAGCCGCGCCGAAGACATATCAAACAGCCTTATAATCGCATTTAATCTTTTCAAAGACGCATCATCAAATTGGTTTCAAACCAAAAGAATTTTTATTATTGATTCAATAAACGACAAAATATTTTTATATAATTTCAAAAACAGATTCTTGGATAATCATATTCCGCTCATTAGTGAAAAACATTCATTGATGTGCGAGGATGAATTGGCAAGTATTTTCCATTTCCCATGCAGTAAATATAATTACACGCCAAACATTCGTTGGCTGGATTACAAGGTTTTGCCAGCGCCTGTGGATATGCCGACAACCGGTATTCTTATCGGTTACAATATGTATCGCGGATTCAAAAAAGAAGTGCGTTTTCAGAGGGATGATCGCTCCCGTCATCACTACATCATCGGAAAATCGGGCTCGGGTAAATCCGCGCTTTTGTCTTATATGGCGCGACAAGATATTTGTAATGGCGAAGGTGTTTGCGTGGTGGATCCTCATGGTGACTTGATTGACGATTTGCTTTTGTACATACCAAAAGAACGCGCCAAGGATGTGATCATTTTTGATCCTTCGGACGTGGAGCGTCCAATGGGTTTGAATATTTTGGAAGCTGAGACTCCTGCGGAAATGGATCTCGCGGCTTCACAAGCAACTGAAATATTCATAAAACTGTTTGGCGATGAAATTTTTGGTCCGCGTATCCAGCATTATTTTAGAAATGCTTGTTTAACGCTTATGGAAGACAAGGATGAAGGAGCTACATTGATAGATGTGCCGAGAATATTTGTGGATGACGCATTTCTCAAATACAAAGTGAAAAAAGTAACAAATCCTGTTGTAAAATCTTTCTGGGAACATGAATATGCAAATACGGGCGATCGTGAAAGACAGGAAATGATCCCGTATTTTAGCGCTAAATTCGGGCCTTTCATTACGAACACGATTATGAGGAATACAATCGGCCAAAAAAATTCCGCATTTGATTTCCGCAAAATAATGGATGAAGGAAAAATTCTGCTTATAAAACTTTCAAAAGGTAAAATAGGGGACTTGAATACTCAGCTTTTGGGTCTTGTAATGGTTGGCAGAATACAAATGGCAGCCATGAGCCGCACGGATATACCGGAAGAACAACGTAAAGATTTCTTCCTGTATGTTGATGAGTTCCAAAATTTTGCAACGGATAGTTTTTGTTCAATACTTTCCGAAGCCAGAAAATATAGTCTTAATTTGATAATGGCGCATCAGTATATCAATCAGCTTATTACAACACGTTACGGTACAACTTCAACGGGTATCAGAGATGCGGTATTTGGTAACGTCGGTACTCTATGTTCTTTCAAGGTTGGAGCTGATGATGCCGAGTATTTGGCAAAAGAGTATGCGCCGCTTTTAACAGAACAGGATGTAATAGGAATTTCAAATTATAAAATGTACATGAAGTTGAATATAAATAACACGACATCACGTCCGTTTTCAGTCGCTACAATTTGGGATACAAGTAAAAAGAATGAAAAAGTGGCGCAAATTATCAAAGAATATGCCAGATTAAAACATGGTCGCAAACGCGAATTTGTGGAACAAGAAATAGTGGCAAGAATAGGAATAGATATGACTGCTCCGCCTGTGGATATCAGTAAATTACCAAATCAACCAAACTTGAGTGCTCCGCCCGAAGGCAATGCTATGGCGCAATTACTCGGAAGTGCAACTGAACCGGCAGGTTCGGTTGTTCCTAACATATCATCCGCCTCAACAGTCCCACCCATCCCTATATCTACCTCCGTACCTACCCAAGCCTCAACGCCTCCTCCACCGTCAAAACCAACAGGTTAAAGTAAACAAAATTGCTATTGACATTTTGCACAAAAATGTTACAATATGTTGCTTTTGACGTAATCAGTTACTAGTCAAAATGCCCTTTGAAATCTAGCAGTAGGGAGTGATCTGTCTCTTTAAATAGTGCAATGCC
>CAYHSM010000071.1:5391-6461 GCA_964359325.1 uncultured Candidatus Peribacteria bacterium | reverse complement strand
CCAATTTCCGGCGCCAATAATTTTTTTGCGAATTCCACGTCGTTCATCCCATCAGGCACTTTTTGCCAAATATAAAAAGTCGCGGACGGTTTGCTCACCTCAAGCCCGATTGCCCTTAAACCCTCTATCAAAATATCGGCTTTTTGTTCATATAACTGTCGCATTTTAGCCACATGCGCGTCATCATCCAGAGCTTTTATCGCAGCCTCCTGCATCACGCTCGGCGTTCCGGAATCAATATTTGTTTTCAATAATTTAAAAATTTTTACAACCTCCTCGTCTCCGGCAACAAACCCGACACGATAGCCGGTCATGTTGTTGCGTTTACTGAGAGAATAAAAAGTTATAATTCCATCGCGTCCCAATTTAAGCTCATCAGCAGCTTGTAGAATGGAAATCGGCGCATTGTCCGCACTACCAAAATAAATATCAATATAGCACCCCTCGTCCGCCGCAATAATAATATCGTTAGCTCGCGCCCACTCAATTAATCCGCGATAATATTCACGACCCGCCACAGCTCCGGTCGGCGAATTTGGATAATTCAACCAAATAATTTTTGCATGCGTGGCCACATCTTTTGGAATTGCATTGTAATCAATCAGAAATTTGTTTTTTTCCAAAAGCGGCACGTAGTAAGGCACGCCTCCGGCAAAAATCGTACCGGTTTTCATGGGCGGATAGCCTGGAGACGGACAAATTACAATATCCCCGGGATTTATAAATGCATTTGGAAAATTAAAAATCGCTTCTTTGGATCCGATATTTGAGGAAACTTCACGCTCGGGATCAAGCGTAGTCCCAAATCTGCGTTTCATATATCTGCAAGCCGCTTCCCTAAATTCTTTACTGCCAATATACGAAGGATAACCGCTCGCTGCATGTTTCCGCCCGGCCTCTGTTAAACTTTCAATCACAAAATCAGGAGTTGGTTCTGATGGATCCCCCACGCCAAAATCAATCGGCTGCACCGACTTGCCTGCCCCTGCCATTTTTTTTAACTCCACCACCTTGTCATTGATTTCTTTAAACGCGTAAGCTGGTAAAGACTGCAAATTTTTTGACGGTTG
>CAYHSM010000071.1:0-5291 GCA_964359325.1 uncultured Candidatus Peribacteria bacterium | reverse complement strand
TTTTCAGCAATCAAATACTCAGCATGTCTTAATTTCCCATTATAATTATGCCCCATGGCATAAGCATGCCCTCCGCAATTGTGAATTACAACAATATCGCCGATATCGCACTTTGGCAGAAGCCTATCTTTTGCAAATTGGTCATTATTTTCACAAATGCTTCCAACTATCGAAACTTTTTCCGGTTCATTCCCGGGGACGTCTTGCCCGCCTTTTTTTACAACTGTCACATAGTGATACGCCCCATAAATCGACGGCCTCGGCATATCATTACTACTCGCATCAATTCCGATAAATTTTTTGTAACTGTCTTTTATAACGACAACTTTCCCGACAAGCCAGCCGGTATCGGCAGTAACATATCGTCCCGGCTCAGCCATAAGTTGTGGCTCTTTCAATCCGAATTTCTTACATGAATTATCAAAAACTTCACGCACCAACTTTGCAACCAATTCAATATTTAAACTTTTTTCTTCGGGTTTATACGGCACTCCAAACCCACCGCCGATATTCATGAATTCAATTTCCACATCGCTCTCATCGCGCACGCGAGCCACAATTTCAAACAGCCTCTCCACGATTTGTGCAAAATACCGCTCATCCGAAATATTACTGCCTGTCATCATATGAATGCCGAATTTTTTAACACCCGAAGTCTTTGCGAGCCTATATGCCTCAGCCGCTTTTTCAAAAGGCACCCCGAATTTCGCATCAGGCCCCGCAGTCACCACGCTCTCCATCGCGCCTTTGCCAATCCCCGGATTAATTCTAAAAGACAAAACGTCAGGCACGCCGATTTCACGCAAACTTTCAACATTGCTGATATCATCCAAGTTCAAAATCAGCCCGCTTTTTTTTGCAAATTTCAAAGTCTCCGCGGGAGTGTAATTCCCGGTGTACATGCCTTTTCCTCCTATTTTTTCAACAATCCACGCTTCCGATTCGCTCGAGCAATCAAACCAAAACCCCTCATTCATTACGATTTTTAAAATGTCAGGATTATTATTTGCTTTCACTGCGTATAGCGGCTGAAATCCTGGAAAATATTTTTGGAATGCTTTGAGAAATCTCTGACAATTTTCGCGCAATCGCATTGCTTCATAAATGAAAAATGGAGTTTCAAATTTTTTCACTGCCCGAGCAACAGCTTCTTTTGGAAAATAAATAACTTGTTGATTTACAAAATTTGACATATTTAAAGCTTAAATTGTTATTCACTCACGTGAGTGAATTGTAATCTGTAAAATTTTATAGTCTCTTCCAGTGCCGCAGCAGCTTTTTCACTCGGTTCGCACATTGGCAAACGGTAGCTAAGTTCGCACAGTCCCATGCGCGAAGCAATATATTTTACCGGAATAGGATTTGTTTCAACGAAAATATCCTTAAAAAGTCGCGTCAGTCCCTCATTGGCCGCCGCAGCCTCTTCAAATTTCCCATTCAAAGCCAAATCAACCATCCCGGAAACTTCTTTTGGCATTAAATTTGAAGCAACGGAAACAACGCCATCTCCACCCATTTTTATTAATTCCAAAGTCAATCCGTCATCCCCGGACAAAACCGTAAATTCTTTTTCAAGCCCCGCGCGCCGCGCAATAACATCTCTCATCTGCGCCAAATCCCCGCTCGCTTCTTTTACGCCAACCACCATCGGATGCGCAGCAATTTCCATCAAAGTATCAGTGTCGATATTTATGCCCGTGCGTCCTTTTATGTTGTAAACAATTACAGGCAATCCAACGTCCGCCACAGCTTTAAAATGCAATTTTAAACCTTTTGGAGTTGGTTTGTTGTAATAAGGCGTGACAACCAAGCAGCAGTCTACGCCAGCTCGTTTAGCCGTTTCAGTATACTCAACAGCTTCTTCGGTACAATTGCTTCCGGTCCCTGCCATCACCATGATTTTACCTGCCTGCCGAGAGGCATGGCCGCCGCCACCATCTGCAATTTTGCGGGCCTCATCAACAACAATTTTGAAAATATTTTCATCTTCTTGCGCTGTTGTTGTGGGAGATTCGCCTGTTGTTCCAACCGGCACAACTCCGGTAATTCCATTCGCGGCCTGCCTGCGGACAAGCTTGCGCAAAGCATCTTCATCTAGTTCGCCATCTTTTTTGAACGGAGTGATTAGAGCCGTCCATGTCCCTGCATATTTTCTTTTAGTCATATAAATATTTAGAATTAATTATTAATTTTGGATTTCCCGCATCCTCAAAAACTGCCCTTTAAAAAATCTTCCATTTCAAAAAATCCTTTTTTCCCCACCAGCCACTCCGCGGCTTTTACGGCTCCAAGCGCATAACCGTCCCGACATCTCGCCTCATGTGTAATCAAAATCCTATCAGCCGGAGAATCAAACCCGACCGTATGTCCAAAATTAACCAAGCCGCCGCGCACGGATGAAAAATGAATCTCATTCATCTCGCGACGACGATCCAGTTTATCTTCAACAACAGCGGTTTTTCGTTTGATATTTTTTAGTAGAATTTTTTCCAGAGTTTTGGCGGTTCCGGACGGAGAGTCGGCTTTATTGTAATGATGAATTTCATGGCCCCACACATCATATTCATCAAACGCATTAATTAGTCTGGCAGCTTCTTCCACAATTTTAAAATACAAATTTACACCTATGGAAAAATTGGAAGACCAAAGAAAACCAATCGCAGATTGGTTTTCTTTTTGAGTAACCGTACCGGGCAAGTTTTCAGCAAGGCCATGATCATCACCACCAACAATTTTTCGCACCTCCTCCAGTTTTTCATACCACCCCGTAGTCCCCACAACTAAATTCACACCAGCCTCAGCGCAAATTCTTGCATTCTCCAAAACAGCATCAGCCCGCGAAAAATCAATTGCCACGTCCACCCCCTCTAAATTTTTCGCCGATAATTTTGTAACAAAATTCCTCCCCGGGGAGGAATTCCCGGATGGAGATTTTTCCATCCCCGCCGAATTACCATTTTCACTCGCGCCTGGATCAACAATCACAGGCACTTCATGGCCACGTTCCAGCGCAATGGCTTCCACCACTTTCCCCATTCCTCCAAAACCTATTAGTGCAATTTTCATATTTGTATAAATTAAATAAACAACTTTGCAATTTCCACGGCATTCAACGCCGCCCCCCTAAGCAGCTGATCTCCGCTCACAAAAAACTCCAATCCATGTTCTCCAAAAATCAAACTCTGCCTGATCCTCCCAACCTCAACCGCAAATTTGCCTGAAGCTGTTACAGGCATAGGATAGCGATTATTTGCCACATCATCCACTACCTCAACTCCTTCGGACCCCGCCAAAACCGCACGCGCGCCATCTGCGGAAATCGGCTTCTCAGTCTCAATAACAATCGCCTCACTATGCGCGCGCAGCGTTGGTATGCGCACAGCGGTACACGACACCGCGATACTTTCATCGCCAAAAATTTTACGAGTTTCCCACGCCACTTTCATCTCCTCTTTCGTATAACCGTTTTCCTGAAAAACATCAATATGCGGAATAAGATTAAAGGCTATTTGATGCGCGAAAAATTTTGACTGCGCCCTGACTTTTGGGAGCTCCATGGGGTCATTGGTTTTTGATAAAACTTCTTTGGTTTGATCGATCAATTCTTGCATGGCTTTAGCTCCCGCGCCTGAAGTCGCCTGATAAGTGCTCACAATCACTTTGCGAAGACCAAACTCGCGATGCAGCGGCCAAAGCGCCATCGCAGCAATCGCAGTCGTACAATTCGGATTGCTGATTACGCCTTTATGCGCACGCGCAGCATCGGGATTTATTTGTGGAATGACCAGCGGGGTCTCAGGCTCATATCTAAAAGCTGAAGAATTATCAATCATTAAGCATCCGGCTTTAACCACTCTGTCGCGCCATTCTTTGCTGATTGTTCCTCCTGCGGAAAACAAAGCGACGTTACTTTCTTCAAAAACTTTTTCAGAAATAGCTTCGACCGTAACGTCTCCAAACGGAGTCGCGACAACCTTGCCAACGGATTTTTCAGACGCTACCAGTCGCAATTTTCCAACAGGGAAATCCAACGCTTTTAAGCAATTGATCATTTCAATCCCAACTGCGCCTGTGGCCCCGACTATTACTACGTTTTTCATATAATTTATTTAAAAAATTTATTAAAAATTTTTTTCACAACATCCTGTGCCTCATTCTCCTTCACCAAAAAAGTAATATTTCTTTTTGACGCTCCCTGCGAAACCATGCTGACATCATGTTCGCTGACAGCGGAAAACAATTCTCCCAAAACCGCTCTGTTTGAAATAATTCCTCCTCCCACAAGACACACAATCGCCATGCCTTTTTGAACATTTACATTGGCAAATTCCGATAATTCTCCAGTCAGGCGATCCGCCTCGCCGTTATCAACAGTCACGGACACGCTCACCTCAGAAGTCGAAACCACATCAACTTCGACCCCGTGCCTTTTAAAAACCTCAAACAATTTCGCCAAAAATCCTCGCGCTTCAAGCATCCCAGCGGAACAAATATTTACTATGCTGATATTTTTTTTGTAAGTCACGGATTTCAAAGATTCCTCTTCGTCGTTTGTAATCAAAGTGCCGACCGCACTTGGATTAAAAGTATTGAGAATTTTTACCGGAATATTTTTTTCAATAGCCGGTTTGATGGTTTTTGGATGGAGTACTTTTGCGCCAAAATAAGCCAACTCGCCTGCCTCGTTAAACGATATGCGTGGCAAAACTTTTGCCTCCGGCGTAAGTCGCGGATCCGTATTGAAAATCCCGTCAACGTCAGTCCATATTTGCAATTCGGACGCGTTAAGAGCGCCGGCAACAATCGCGCCGCTATAGTCACTGCCGCCTCTGCCAAGCGTTATGTAATGGGCGCTTTCGGATTGTCCGACAAACCCGGTAATCACCGGCACAACTCCGTCCGCAATCAACCCACCAACTTTCTCCATAATCGCCGCATTGGTTTTTTCAAAATTCACATTCCCCTCCCCAAAATTATTATCCGTAAATATAAGTTCGTAGGAATCGACCGCCACCGCTTTCGCTCCCCGCGTAGTCAATAAAGCCGCCAAAATCTGACTACTGATCCTTTCTCCGAAACTCATTAATTTATCCCGCGCGCTCAATGATAATTCTCCAAGCATATTGATTCCCTGCGCCAATTTTCTTATATCTTCCCAGAATTTCTGAAAACTCAAATCCACTCCCAAATCCGTTACGATTTTTTCATGTTTTTGCACCAAGCCCTGCAAAATTTCCTCCCACAAAAACGGCGCAGCCGTTTTTAGTTTCCCCCCTCCCAAGGCCGCCTCC
>CAYHSM010000070.1:3637-6560 GCA_964359325.1 uncultured Candidatus Peribacteria bacterium | reverse complement strand
CAATTTTTATTACCAAATTATCGCCTTGTGCCTCAAGTACTTCTTGCTGTTCATCTGTTATGAATTCGCCGCTGATCCCTCCGGCAGCGACATAATTTCCGTCTGTGAGCTGAGTAATCGCATAGCCATCGGAACTGCAATTATTATAAAGTTTGCTCCATTCTTTATTTCCATTACTGTTAGCTTTAATCCAAAACATACTATAGCCACATAATTCGCTTGGATTGACAGTGTGTCCCGTGATTGCATATCCGCCATCCGAAGCTTGTACTATTCCATAAGTATCCGTTAGTTCCTTGAGACGGTAAGATTTTATAAATGTTGTTGTTTGTACCGTTTTGCACTTGTCTTTTACTGTGCGAATAACACTGTCCAGGTAATTTTTTGTGTCTGGGAAGTATAGCAAAAACGCAGCTATAAAAATTCCAGTTATTGCAATTATGGAAATTATGGAAGTGTAAATTTTTTTATGCATAAAATGAGATTGAGTCTTCAACTGTTGATCTTCCTATTGTTAATGTGAAATTGCAAATGATTTGTCGGAGATGTTTGGTATAATTTGGCTCCCGGGGACAGATTCGAACTGTCGACCAATTGGTTACACTTATTCTTACATTTCTGTAAGCGTGGACTATATCATCACCATAACTTAATGTTTTAGGTGCAGGGCGCTATTTGAAGGATTATTGTTGGAGCTCACCTTCTAGTCTCTGAACCTTACTGTCAACCTTTCGTCCTGACAGTCTTGGCTGCGGATTGCCTCTCGTCAATGTTGACGGATTAGGTTTCCCGCAATTCACCCTGTTTTTCAACCAACATTTCTGTTGGAAGCTGCAATTGTTTTACAGCCAACTGCGCTACCACTGCGCTACCCGGGAGTGTTAAGGAGCAAAGTGAACAGGTGAAATATACGTAAGCCGGATTGATTTTTCAATATTAAATTTTTTCCAGAACCTTTATTTCTCTGGCTACAATCTGGTCAGGACGATCATATATGTGGCTTGCGGTTACTTTGTAGCCGGCCTCGCGAGCCAATTCGTTAAATTGGGGCAAATAGTCATAAGTTGGTGCTTGAAAACGAGAATTAATTTTGAATGCCGTTACGCACATAACTATTTTGCACATTTTTGGGGTGATAGGATTTATCGCGCGCAGCCAATTCAGATGCAGATTGGCCAGTTCTCTAAAGACTTTTTGACGGTCTTCCGAGGAGGGGAGTCTGCTAACAGGCTTGCCCAAATATCCTTCCGTTACAACTGCGTCAATTCTTTCCGGTAAATTTTCTTTTGTTAAAAAGCGTGCGTCTTTTGTAAATAAGCGGAAAGGATTTTTAGTGTAGAATTCTTTTTCGGTCCACTGCAAATTTTCTTTTGTATAATCAATCATTTTTTGGTCGATGTCGGAACCGACAACATCCTTATTCATTAATAATCCTTCTATTAATATAGTGCCGCAACCACAAAATGGATCGTAGATTGTTTTGAGGTTGGCACCCGCCAAATTTATCATAATTTGCGCCAGTTTTGGCGGCATCATCCCAACCAAAGCATCGCGTTTTGGTTTGTCGTAGTCGCGTTTGCTGTAATTATCGATATTTTGAATGGACATTGTTTCTCCAAGGAATATTTGTTGGTTTCCTTGGATGATATTTATATCTATGCCTTTTTCAAGCACGCGAGCCTTAAAAATGGTTGAAGGTTTGGTGTTTTGGAAATTTTTATTCACAAAACGGCTGTTTAATCCCAAAGATTTTAGAACTTTTTTAGAAAAATTTAATAATTGTTTGATATTAATCTGTTTAGGATCTTTGAAACTCAGGGTGGAAACAGAGAAATTTATTTTGCCGGAAACGTTTGCGAAGCTATCTTTAAGATGATTTTCAAGGTTTTGTTCGATTTTAGAGAGGTCCGGTTTGATATTTGAGCTCTGAAAATCTTGCCAGACTTGAATAATTTTGATCGTTCCTCCAAGTTGATTTTGCAATTTTTGCGCATCAGGAAGGTTAAATTTAAAAATTGCCGTATCGAGGTTACGCTCAACAAGTTTGTCTTTACCAAGTACTGCGATCAGTTCCGCAAAACAAAGTTCTTTTTTTCTCCCCAGTTCAAAAGCGTATAAATTCATAATATTTTTTAACAAATTGCGCATATGATAGCCGAAATTCGTAAAATAACAACTGAACAATGGTTTTTGATCATTGCTCTGACGTTAAGTCTGCTTTTGAGTTTTTTGTTCGGATATATTGTTTTCAGGTATTCTCAGATCGAATTGTGTAAAAGTCCGATAGAGATTGGGGATTTTGGTAAAGTTGTTACTGAAAAATGATCATTCGTAAACAAAAAGTTGCTAAGTGCAAGTGATTTGTCAGAAATGGAATTGAGTTTGAATGTTACCGGCTGTATTTTTCGGACGCTAAATAAATTAACCAAAAAATATATGGCAATGTCATTGAATAAAGTGCAGTTGATAGGCAATTTGACTCGTGATCCTGAGCTCAAGCAAATCCCGGGAGGGCAGGTTGTTGCCACTTTCGGAATGGCTACTAATCTTAATTGGACAGACAGTAGCGGTCAAAAACAAAGTAAAGTTGAGTTTCACAATATTGTGGCTTGGAGAAAATTGGCTGAGATTTGCGGACAATATTTGAAAAAGGGGGGCAAGGTTTATATTGAAGGCAGAATTCAGACACGCGATTGGGAAGGCGAGGATGGAGTTAAGAGATATCGCACTGAAATTGTCGCTGACAATATGATTATGCTGGATAGGAAAGGGGATAATGTTTCCGGTGCGGGGACGGAGCGTCAGGCTGCGGGGATTTCCGATAACAGTCCGGAACCTGAGGAGGCTTCGGTCAGTCCTGTTGCTGCGCAGGGAGAAGAAGTGAAAATTGACGATTTGCCGTTTTAAATAATGGGCAAAAATA
>CAYHSM010000070.1:0-3627 GCA_964359325.1 uncultured Candidatus Peribacteria bacterium | reverse complement strand
TAGGTAAATCTTAGCAATTTTTATTGGTAAAGTCAATATTTAGGCAAAAATAAGGGGCACCTAGTCGAATTTCACGTGACGACCCTTATAAGAATGAGGGTGGTGTCAGAGGTGGACTAAATGCCCCAACGTATCGCTCTTTAATCCGGGGTCCTATCGACTCAATAGAATTGGCCGAGAACACTCCGTAAAGAGCGGCTTGCAAGAGAAACCAACTGTACATCTCTCGCGGGTACTCCGCTAAGCGGAGCGCCTCCCCACCGTTCTTTGGTGTCTTCTTTTAGAACGTTATTCACCTTCCGTTCTTTTTTATTTTTGTTTTTTTTGCTTTGCGTCTCCTTTTAAGGGGAAGCGACAAAATTTTTGTTGAGTTTGTTTTTGTTTTTGATCCCTCAAATATAAAAAATGAGGGAGCTTAACGGTGGCAGCAGTTGGCTGCCATCGAAAAGTAGGGAGTAGTGACCCCGCCTAGGCGGGGCCTATATTCCCCACTTTTCTCCGTTATAAGAGAAAGATAGGGTAGGCTTGTTGTTAAGGAACGGAATGAATTAAGAAAGTATATCAGATTTGCAGCTCTTTTTCAATTCTCAAACGCCGGATAATTTTGTATAATTCCGCGTGATTTATAAATTAATATATTGTAACATAATTTTTATCTTTAATCAACCATCGTGAGTGAAACAGTGAATGAAAATTTGCATGGAAAATTGTTTTTAATTGTCGGACCTTCGGGTTCAGGAAAGGGGACTGTTATTAAAGCGTTGGAGGCTAAGTATCCCGGATTTGTTTTTCCAATTTCATATACGACAAGATTTGCGCGTGAAGGTGAAGAGGATGGTAAAGTTTATCATTTTGTCACTCGCAAAAAATTCGAGCAAATGATTAAGGACGGAGATTTTTTGGAATATGCGATCGTGCATTCAAATAATTATTACGGGACTGCAAAACAGGAAATTGTTGATGCTCTAGAGAGTGGCGCTGTTGTTATACGCGAAGTGGATATACAAGGGTTTCATTCAATTCAAAAAATTATTCCCAAAAAAAATCTGACGTCGATTTTTATGAAGGTCAGTGATTTGAATGATTTGAAAGGCAGAATTTTGATGCGCGGAGCTTTGTCTGATGAGGAGCTTAAGCGTCGTTTGGACAGTGCGGCAAAAGAGTTGGCCCAAGAGGGTGATTGTGATTATCAAGTGCCAAATGAATGGGGGAAAGTGAAAGAATGTGTTGGCGCGGTAGATAAAATTATTATTGATGAGATAAAGGATTTGTATTAATTGGTTTGAAAAAATATATGCAAAAAATCTGCAATGATTGTGGGCAACAATTTAATGTTTTTGATGAAGACATTGAGTTGTATAAAAAAGTTTCTCCTGTTTTTAATGGGCAGAAATATCTAATTCCGGTGCCTGAGATTTGTCCTTATTGCAGGTTTATTTCAAAGGGCGTTTTTAGGAATGAACATACTTATTACAGAACCAAGTCCAGTTTTTCCGGAAAATCTTTGATTTCCGTTTATGCGCCGGACAGAGATTGTAAGGTGTTTTCTTATGATGAATGGTGGAGTGACAAATGGAATCCTCTTGATTACGGAAAAGATTTTGATTTTAATCGGGGTTTTTTTGAGCAATTTGCTGAGCTTTTTTCAAATGTTCCAAGAATTAATTTGATTCAGGATGGGACTTCGGAAAATTGCGAATATACGAATTTTGGAGCTGAAAATAAAAATTGTTATCTTACTTTGGGTCTGCGTTGTGAAGAGGTTTATTATTCCATTGATGCAATGATGAGTAAGAATTGCGTTGATTGTTTGCATATAGTTGTTTCAGAAAGGCTTTATGAATGTGTAAGCTGTCAGCAATGTTATAACTGCGCTTATTTGAATAGATGCAATCAGTGTTTGGATAGTTATTTTTTGGAAAGTTGTATTTCCTGCAAGAATTGTATCGGCTGTAAAAATTTAAGACATAAGCAATTTTGTATATTCAATAAGCAATATTCCGAGGCTGAATATTTTGAAATGTTAAAGGGGTATGGGTTTGATACGCATGAAGGAGTCGAGAAATTCAGGAAAGAATTTGAAGATTTTAAATTGGGGTTGCCTTGTCTTTATGCGATGAATAGGCTTTCGGAAAATAGTACCGGGGAATTTTTGGATGGCGCAAAGAATTGTCATTTTTGTTACCTGGTGCTTATGGGAGCGGAAAATTGCAGGAATAATTTTATAATTGGCGCAAATTGCAAAGATATAATTGATTGTAACAGTTGCGGTGGAGAATTGAATTGTTCCGCTGACGGGGTATTGAATTCGCAAAGAATTTTGTTCTCGCATTTTATAAGAAATTGTTCCGAGATTTTATATTCGATGTTTTGTTATAATTCGCAAAATTTGTTTGGTTGTACCGGGCTTGTGCGTAAGCAGTATTGTATTTTTAATAAGCAATATACAAAGGAAGAATATGAGGAACTTGTGCCGCGGATTATTGAACATATGATTCGGGTTGGAGAGTGGGGAAAATATTTTCCGAAAAAATTGTCTGCATTTGGATACAATGAAAGTTTTGCTTATGACATGGATCCTTTGAGCAAAGAGGAAGCTTTAAAGCGCGGGTTTAATTGGTCTGATTATAGGCAAGAGGCGGAGATTGGGGATTTTGGCGGTGGTGGCGGTGAGGCTAATTATATTGTTTGTGAAGTTACCGGTAAGCCTTTTAAGCTTATTAAGCAAGAGGTTGAGTTTTACAAAAGACAGGGGATTCCTTTTCCAAAAAGGCATCCTGACGTGAGGATTGAGAGGAGGTACAGAATCAGGAATCCAAATAAGTTTTGGGAAAGGAAATGTATGAAGTGTGGTGAGGATATTGTGACGACTTATGACCCGAAACGTCCTGAGATTGTGTACTGTGAAAAGTGTTATTTGGCGGAATTGTATTGATATTTTGCAGAGAACCATTATGCTTTTTCTACTTATTGGGGAATCGCCAAGTGGTAAGGCACCCCGCCCTGGCGGGGCATTCGGGGGTTCGAATTTAAAGAAAAAATTATGAGTTGTTGGGTTTATATTTTGAAGAGCGAGAAGGATGGCAAGCTTTATATAGGCCAATCGAACGACATTGAAGCTAGACTGTGGAAGCATAATAAAGGTGGAGTTCACTCTACTAGAAATAGAAGACCATTTAAATTATTTTTTTCTAAAGTGTATTCTACTAAAGCTGAAGCAATGAGGATGGAAAGATATTTGAAGAGTTTAAAAGGTGGTAATGAATTTAAGAAATATATGAAACAATGGGGAATCGCCAAGTGGTAAGGCACCCCGCCCTGGCGGGGCATTCGGGGGTTCGAATTTAAAGAAAAAATTATGAGTTGTTGGGTTTATATTTTGAAGAGCGAGAAGGATGGCAAGCTTTATATAGGCCAATCGAACGACATTGAAGCTAGACTGTGGAAGCATAATAAAGGTGGAGTTCACTCTACTAGAAATAGAAGACCATTTAAATTATTTTTTTCTAAAGTGTATTCTACTAAAGCTGAAGCAATGAGGATGGAAAGATATTTGAAGAGTTTAAAAGGTGGTAATGAATTTAAGAAATATATGAAACAATGGGGAATCGCCAAGTGGTAAGGCAC
>CAYHSM010000069.1:0-6661 GCA_964359325.1 uncultured Candidatus Peribacteria bacterium | reverse complement strand
TGAAGATCTCGTTCCGCGTATCATAACCCACATGACGCAAACAAAAGAATACGGAGAATTTTTTCCGATAGAAATGTCTTGTTTTGCATACAATGAAACAATGGCGCAGTGGTATTTTCCACTTACAAAAAAAGAGGCTGTGAAACAAGGATATAAATGGCGGGATAAAACAGATCAATACGATCAGCCAAACAAAAAAATACAAAATTTGCCAGAAAAAATTGATGAAACAAAAGAAACAATAATTGAACAAATTCTTTCATGTGAAACTTGCGGCAAACCATACAAAGTAACAAAACAGGAATATTCACTTTTAAAAAAATTAGGGATGCCGGTCCCCCATGACTGTTTTTTCTGCCGCCACTTAAAAAGACCGAAAATAAGGAATGAAAGAACTTTTCATCAAAGAGAATGCCAAAACTGCGGATTAAAAATCACAACAACATATTCGCCAACACGCCCGGAAAAAATCTTTTGCGAAAAGTGCTACACGGAATCAATTGAATAGATTATCTTGGATTCTTGCTCAATGTCCTAAGCCCTGCGGCTGACACCTTCATTTTAACCATTTTTCCCAATTTTGGATCAAAAATCTTCTTAACAAACAAATTTACCTTGTATTTGCGATTAGTGGCATTCATCGCATGGCTGCGAGTATTGCCCGTACCAGTTTTTTTACCTGTAATTTGACAGACTCTAGGCATATATTTTATTAAAAAGCAGAGGCATTCTAGCAAGTATTCGGAAAATGTCTACATAATTTACGATTAAGTTGACAATTTGGCCAAGATAAAAGATGCTTTGGATATGAAAACTCCATATTATGGCTCGGAAACAACCAAAGCAAAAAATAATTTTCAGATTAGCGGTATTATCGCGCCAAAAATCTTCCGCAAGGCCTTGGGAATGGTAAAAATGGCTGCGGCACAAACAAACAGCGAGCTAAAATTATTAAATCCAAAACAATTAAAAACAATCCTTCAAGCTTCCCAAGAATTTACAAACGGGAAATTTGATAACGATTTCACTCTTGATGTATTTCAAGCCGGCGCAGGCACAAGCTACAACATGAATGCAAATGAAATTATTGCCAATCGTGCAAATGAACTTCTCGGTGGCAAAAAAGACGAATATAAATTTGTGCACCCGAACGATCACGTAAACATGGCCCAATCAACAAACGATGTGATTCCAACTGTAATTCGCTTAAGCACACTGCTTCTCATGCCAAACTTGCTGGAATCAATTAAAACAATCGAAAATGAATTGGAACGCATCGCCAAAAAACATTCAAAAACATTAAAAGTCGGCCGCACGCATTTGCAAGACGCAGTCCCGATAACTCTCGGCCAGGAATTCGATTCATACAAAGAAGCTATCAAAAAATCGCGCATCCAAATCGAAAACCAAAGTCAGGACCTGAAAATTCTGGGTATTGGCGGCACAGCTGTCGGCACAGGAATCACAGCACATCCAAAATACAAAGAATTAATGGTAAAAAATCTTTCAAAATTAACCGGGATCAAATTTGTGTCCGCAAAAAACCTCACGGAAATTACAAATAATATGAACAGTTTTCTTAATTTCTCAGGGGCGCTGCGTTCACTCGCAATAAATTTCCTGAATCTCTGCGCCAATTTAAAAATCATGAACATGGGACCGTTAGCCGGCATAAGCGAAATTTCGCTGCCTGAAGTCCAAGCGGGATCGTCAATCATGCCAGGCAAAGTAAATCCGAGCGTTGCTGAATGCCTGGAAATGATATGCATACAAGTTTTGGGAAATGACGAAACTATAAAACTTTCATGCGAAAGAAGTCAATTTGAACTCAATGTATTCGGACCGATTATCATGAATAACTTATTGCAATCAATGAAAATCATCACTTCCGGACTGGAAACTTTCTACAAACTTTGTTTAAAAAATATTCAAATAAATACAACTCAAATTAAAAAACTTTTTGAGAACAGTTTATGCACGGCAACAGCGCTATCCCCTGTTCTCGGCTATCAAAAAACCGCTGAAATAATAAAAGCGGCTCTAAAAAAAGGGATAACAATAAGACAAGAAGTCTTGAGCCGCAAATTGCTAACTCAAAAAAAACTGGACAAAATCTTATCGGTCTAATTACTAAAAAAACACAACATCTTTGACTAATTTTTCAAAACCATCCTTTTGCGCGGAATAATATTTACTAGGCACTTTTAAATAAATTTCATAAATAACATCATTTCCTTTTCCAAAAGTAAAAAAGTGACTCACTGCATTTAGCATAACACCCTCATTCACATAATATCCTGAAAAATTTTCATAATCCGCGAATTCAAAAGTATAACCGGAATATTTTTTTCCAATAAAATCGCCAACGCTGTCTAAATCTTCAAAATTCTCAGAAGGTGTCACGTAAATTTCAGCAGTATAATTGAAAGAAGGATCTTTTGGATTCCCGCTTGGAGGCGGCACAACAGCCTTTTTAAAAATCAGTCCGGCATCATCATTCAAATATTCAACTTCAAAATCTTTTGGAAATTGCTTTATACCAAAAGAAAAACGCTTATTTGTATAAACAAGATTATCTAAAGATGCCACCTTTGCTCCACCAGCACCGCTTAAATCGTTTTTTGCAGGGATGTTAACGTCCATGTCCTCTTTTACTCCGCACCCTGCCAAAAACAGCAGCAACAAATAACAACAAAGTTTGAATAATGCTTTTTTAGTGTTCTCTTCCACGCCAAAACTTTAAAGGATATAATTGGCGCATGCAAGTTTCAGAAATATTTTATAGTTTACAAGGAGAAGGAATAAATGTCGGAATACCGTCTGTATTCTTGCGCCTGGCGGGCTGCAATCTGCGATGCGATTGGTGCGACAGTAAATTCGCGCAGGATTTAAAATCCGGCAAACAGATGACAACGGATGAAATCTTGAAAATAATAAAAAAAAATCCGTGCAAACATATTGTCATTACTGGTGGAGAACCATTGCTCCAACAATCAGCTTTATTGGAACTACTTAAACTCATGCCGGATTATTATGTGGAACTGGAAACAAACGGCAGCCTGGAGCCATTTATAAATAAACACATCAATCAGTACAACTGCTCGCCCAAACCCGCCGCAGGCGGGCCGTCCCCCAACCCGCCTCAGTCAGTACGTCTCCAAAAATTTCCACCGGAAAAAACTTATTATAAATTCGTTATCGACAAAAAATCCGATATCAAAGAAGTGCAAAAATTTATCGCAGACAATAATATAGACCGTAAAAAAATATTTTTAATGCCGCAAGGCGTAGATAAAAAAGAATTGGAAAAAAAATCCAAATGGCTGGCGGAAATTTGCAAAAAAGAAAATCTGCGTTTCAGTCCGCGCCTGCATATAATAATATGGGGAAACAAAAAAGGAGTCTAGAACACTAAATTATGATTAAAAATATTACAAAAATAGCTTTCCTGATTACTCTTTTATTTTTAGTCGGATGTGAAAATCAAAACGATGATAGTACTGATACTTCGCCCACACATCCGTTAGTTACCGCTGCACGTGAACAAATTGGCGTAGTCACGGAATATGACACCAATTACTACATCGGCGGCTATCCGCCAAAAAACAGCGGTGCTTGTACTGATGTTATTGAACGAGCCCTACGAGCAAATGACTATAATTTAAAAAACAAAATCGATGAAGATATGAAAAATTATCCAGATCGCTACTCCAACGAAAATGATCCAAATATAAATTTCAGAAGAGTTGCAAATGTAAAAATATTTCTGGACAATTACGCATTGAAATTAACTACAAAAACCGATCCGGAGAGCCTTCCCGAATGGCAAGCAGGAGATATAGTTACTTATGACCAAATACCGGGCAGTCTTTGGCATATTGCTATAGTATCAGATAAAAAAACCTGGGACGGTATACCACTGTTAATCCACAATTATGGCATAGGCGTTATAGAAAATGACTATCTCACCAAATGGCCAGCACCTATAACCGGGCATTACAGGCTTCAAGAATTTATTAAATAAGATGAAAAAAAATCAACAAACAGCACTGGTTCTACTTTCCGGAGGGCAGGACTCCACTACTTGCCTTGCATGGGCCAAAAAAAAATTCGGAAAAATCTGCGCAATCACATTCGACTATGGGCAACGCCATAAAATCGAGATTGCATCAGCAAAAAAAATCGCTGACAAAACAAAAATCCCACTTTTAATATACAAAACCGACATTTTCAAAAAATTCACTCAAAACGCACTGACAAACAAAAATATAAAAATCAAAATTCTTAAAAATAAACTTCCTTCAACTTTCGTCCCGGGACGAAATCTGATTTTTCTTTCAATAGCTGCAATTTACGCATATCAACTTGGAATAAGCAATCTCATAACAGGCGTCTGCCAAACGGACTATAGCGGATATCCGGACTGCCGTGATAAATTCATAAAATCTCTGGAAAAAAGTATCAACTTGGCAATGGAAACCAAATTCAAAATACACACTCCACTGATGTGGCTCACGAAAGCACAAACCATCAAATTAATGCAGCAACTAGGGCAAATTGAGCTTTTAAAATCAACTCATACATGCTATAAGGGCTTAAGTCCGGCCTGTGGCACATGTCCGGCTTGCAAATTAAGATTAAAAGGATTTAAGGAAGCCGGAATTAAAGATCCGCTAAAATATCAATAATGGAACAAGACGCAAAAAAAATCAGAGCTCAAATCAAAAAAGTCGCGCCTTTGGAGACTTTCAAGTATCAAAAACAAGGGCCGGGAGAACAATGGATCAATATTTTAAGTCCCGAATACACATCTATTTGTCCGTTTTCAGACTGGCCGGATTTTGGCTCAGTGACAATCGAATACGTTCCAAACAAAAAATGCATGGAGCTAAAATCTTTCAAGCTTTACATAAACGCATTCAGAAATATCAAAATATTCCACGAAACGGTAACCGAGGTAATTTTTCAGGATTTTTTGGAAGCGGTACAACCATTAAAAGCAAAAATAACAGTAGACATGAATGTAAGAGGAAATATTAAAACAATTTGCAAGAAATCCTATAAAATTTGACAACAGCCCCGCCATGGCGGGGCACCTTATCCTGCAATTTTGCAATTTACAATAAAAAAGTGTAAATTCTCACCATATCTAAATAAACTAAAAATGAGTAACGCGCACGCCAGTAAACAACATTGTCTCGTTGGAAGACCTTTCCCACACAGCAAATTACGAAAACGCAAAAACAAAGCCAAGGCCAGAGCAAGAAAAGCTGAACGATTGGCGGCAAAAGCAAAGGCAAAATAACATGGCTTCCCTAAGGCTTCAATAACTTTCCAACCAAAAAATGAGAACCGGTAACCACAAGAATCCGGTTCTTTTTTAACAATAAAGCTGCGTACGCAGCTTTATTTTCCTCAATGACTCTAAGCTTACATTTTAATCCAAGTTTCCAAGCAAATTTCTTTAATTCCTCAGCCGGAATACCTCTCTCCTTATGAGCATTTGTAAATATAATTTCATCTGCCACTCGTCCAATTATTTTCAAGATACCGGAAACATCTTTTCCTTTCATCAAAGCAATCAAAAAAACAAATTTCTTTTTCGAAAAATTTTTCTTTAAAGCATTAGTCAAATTCAGAGCGCTATTTTTTGTATGCGCTATATCAAAAACAACAATTTTCTTGTCAATACGCCTGACATCAAATCTGCCCGGCAGTTTAAATTCAGATAAAATTTTATGAAATACATTCTCATCAATCGTCCCAAGTAACAATTTCAAAGCGCAGTATGCAACGCGAGCATTCCTAATGCTCGCATCCGAAAACGACGAAATCCAAACCCGTCGATCCCCGCCTTTGGATGGCCTCGGGAAAGCCGTTTCCCTTTTCTCTTTCCATCCGTTCCCCTCCTCAGCATAAAAAACCCTCCCTCTCCCCTTCAACTTCTTTTTCACCAACATCATCCCCTCTTTACTCTGATATCCAATCAAAACAGGCACTCCTCCTTTCACAATTCCTAATTTTTCATCCAAAATTTCACTTAAATTATCACCCAAAATCCCAACATGCTCCAACTCAACGGTCGTAATAACCGACAACTCTGGCTTAACCACATTCGTGGCATCCAGACGCCCGCCAAGCCCAACTTCCAAAACCGCATAATCAACATTTTCATCAACAAAATATTTCAAAGCGATCACTGTCAAAAATTCAAAATAAGTCAACTTGCAACCACGCGCCTGCCCCCGCCTGAGACGGGTGGAATCAATATACTTTTTCAAATCCTCAACATATTCCGAAAACTTTTCACGCAAAATATCAACGCCACCACAGCAAATTCGCTCAGTCACTTCCCACATATGCGGCGACGTATATAACCCGATTTTAAATCCGACCTTAGACAAATAATTGGAAATTAATCGACACGTTGACCCCTTCCCTTTTGAACCAGCAACATGCACATATTTTAAACGCGCATAATCCACGCCATAATCATTCAAAAAATCACGCACACGTTTAAGATCAAAATGCCCCTTATCATATGAAATTTTGACAATCTCCTCATATGAAATAAACAACTCCAGATACGCATTGGCCCTTTCAAAATCCATATAACTCATATAAATTAATAAACAGGCCAATGTTATAACAAAATGTTTAA
>CAYHSM010000068.1:3696-6720 GCA_964359325.1 uncultured Candidatus Peribacteria bacterium | reverse complement strand
GGGGTCACAGGCGGCCGGTGGTGCGGCTGAAAACAACACTAAACCTTGGCTGGATGTAAAATAAAAATAAAAGGCTCCCAGCAAAACAAAAATACTTTGCTGATCAAAACTTTCCCCCTGACTTGTCAGGGGGTTTTTGGTGTCTAGCCAGCGCCTGTTAATAATTGTGAAGCTACGCGCGGCGGTATTTGATCTTTTTCGGCTCGACTTATTGCTTTTTCTGTTTTTTCAATAAATGCTTTTAATTTTCCTATAAGAGAGAAGCTTGTCCTTACGGTTTTTAAATTTTGCAGTAGTTTGTGTGCGCTATGTACCGATATTCCTTTTGCTGTGTACATGCTTGAGATGGTTGCTATGATTGCTCGGTTAAGATCGGCAAGACTTGCGAATGCTTTTTCGTGGAGACCCGGGATATGTTCGTCGGTGGCTGTGGTATCGGTGTTCGGAGGATAAACTTTTGCAGGATCTACTTCAGTGTTGGTTGGAGGAGTTACTACTTTAGTGTTGGCTGTTGTCGTTTTTTTAGGAGGTTTAATCTGTAAAATTAGTTGATCATCGTCGCTTATAACTATGAGTTTTAATCCAATTTCGGATAGACTTTCTTCTATTTTTGTTATTAAGCGGTTGTTTATTTCGGATGGATCCATATTAAGAGATTCAGCAATATCTCTTTGGTTAAGCCCTTCACCTTCCTCCGTTTTGTCTTCTCCTAGAAGGTTTGCGATTTTATATACAAGGTCATCTTCTCCGCCGAGAATGTCAGGGTTCATGCGAATTATGGCTAGGACGCTTTGTCCTTCTGTTTCTTTAGAGGTGGTAGGAGCTGAACGTGTCGGCGTTGCGGCAGGTCGTGCTTGAGTTGGGAGTTGATGTGGCGGTGTTGGTCGTGGTGCCGGAGTTGGAGCAGGCCTTGGTGCCGGAGCTTGCGCAGGTCGTGGTGCTTGAGGTGCAGTTGGTGTTGATTGTTGAGCTGCAGCTGGAGCATTAACTACCCAAGCTAAACGATAACATGTTACTTTTTCATTCTCGCCTTGGTTGTTTTTACGCAGGAAGACAAATTGTTGTATTTCCAAGCCAAAAGGCTCCAAATCGCTTTTTAAGCCACGCATATTGTTTGCAACTGCGACAGAAGTATCATCACTGAGCAATGAAGCAATTCCCGATGCGCTTATAGGTGTGCCTTCGTCGTCTGATTCTTGAGCTAATATTAATAATATTTGCAGGCGTTCTGAAGTAAAATGCCCTTTGATTGTTTCTATAAATTCTGAATATGGTGGTTTTCTTTCAATTTTTGGTAATGGGGGAACATTGTCTTCGTCCGTTACCCCAGAGTCGTCTTTGTCTGATCTGCGACTGGCTCCCAGGGATGCCAGAACGCGTATTCGAGTTTCATCGGCTGCTTCATATGCGTCCGTTGCTTCTTTTGCTTTCGCTTCAGCTACCAGAGTATCTTCTTGTGCTTTATCGATTATCCATGCGAGCCTGAATGCTGATACTTTTTTGTACTCAGAATGTTCATCTAATTTGCGTAGAGGGTGACGTTCCAGCTTTATGCCGATGCTTTCCAGTTCTCTTCTTAGGCGTTTTATGTTTGCAGCAGCTTCTACTGTTCTTATGCCTAAAATTTCAGCGATTTTTTTTGATGTCAGCGCTTTTTGATCTGAATCTGCGTGACTTGCCAGCAGTTGAACTATTCTTTTTCTATTAACACTACTAAACGTATCTAAGCGTGCTGTTATGTATTCACTAAATTTTGGTTTGTTTGGAATTTCCGGCAATGGGGGTGGATTAGCTGCGGCTTCAATAATTGTTAAAGCTGCTGACATTGAGGCGATTGCCGCCCTGACGTCATCCGCTACAGCTTCAGGGGGAGTTGGTCTTTTTCTTATAGCTTTCAACATTGATGCCGGATCAGCATCTAAAATTTGTGTGGCTGCAAAACTTGCACGGCCTGTCCCTATTGTTATTCCTACTGCTGCTTTATGAGCATCTCTGATTTTTGCTGCGGTATCTTCTCCTCCTTCAACCAATGTTTCCCGGACCGCTTTGTCTATAGTTTCTTGGGTTAGTTCCACCCTTTCATCTCCCTGGATCATTTTTAATAGATTGCGAGCCAGTCTTGCTTGTGATAATTTGGGTCCCAATCTTTTGGCTGTCGCTGCCAATCCGAGCGCGCTTGTTTTTGGTAGCCTATCGGTGATTATTAGTGTTTTAATTTCATCATCCAGTCCCAGCAATTTTAAGTGGATGTAAATGTCATTCGATTCTATTCCTAAGAATTTTGCAAGTTCGGCTACTGTTAATTTTCTGCCTTTTTCCGGATTTGGATTGTCCAGGAGATATTTGTATACTTTCGCTCTTTCTATTGGATTTTGATGCGCTCTTGATTCGTTAATCATGAAAGATTTGGCAAACAGGAACCAGAAATTTTTTACAAATTTAATTTGAGCATTGATATGGTCAAATGCCAGACGATCTTTCATTACGCGGTAACGTCTTTCTCCCTCCAGGATAAACAGTTTAATTTCGCCGGTTTTAACAAGTCTTATTGGAATAACTTGTATGTCTACTTCTTGCCCGCTTTGTCCTATAGTTTCTTCCAGATTTTTCATTTTGACCGGGTCGAAATATTCGCGCGGTTGTTTTGGATTTCGCAATACTAAGTTAGTGGCTATATTCCAGGAAATTCCTTCGAGCAATGGAATTTTGACGAGCTGGCCCGGGCCTTCGTCCGTTTCAACAATTTCACCTTCTTCGGTTATAGTCGGATTTTCGAGCAGGCGTTGGTCAAATACTCTTGAGCTGAGCCCTTCGGCCAATTGCGGCCTGCTGACGTCGTCGAGGAGACCGGCAATATCCTTTTTATCCACCGGCGCGTCTGCTCCCCCTGTTTTTACTCCTTCCATTTATGATTTTTAAAATGATTTTAGGAGGTTAACGATATTATTTTGCTTGTTGCTTGTCAACGAAATGTTATGGACAAAATGTTATGGACGGCAGGTTCCACAATTTGTTGATTTGAAC
>CAYHSM010000068.1:0-3596 GCA_964359325.1 uncultured Candidatus Peribacteria bacterium | reverse complement strand
TGTTGATTTGAACCGGTAAAACTGATAAGGTTATCCCCACTATTTACCTAAAATGGAAAGAGATAGAGAACCTTTATCGGGAAATCAAAGAGTTTTAATCGCTAATCGCGGGGTGATTGCGTGGAAAGCCGCGCAGGCCATTCAGCAAATGGGAGTCAACAATTCCCATAGACCGCACATGCTTTTTACGGACGCAGAATTTTTCAATCCACATGAAAATATTTGGATGCTGAGTTTTTTGCGAGACTGTGGATTTCTCGGAGGATTGCACCAAATTTCCAACTATTTAAATATAGAAGAAATTATAAAAATGGCCACAAAACTGCAAGTTGACATAGTTTTTCCCGGTTATGGATTCCGGGCGGAAGATCCAAATATGGCACGTGCGTGTGAAGACGCAGGAATAAATTGGGCAGGGCCTCCCTCTGAAATTCTGGAATTGTTCGGCGATAAAATAAGAGCACGGAAATTAGCGCACAGTCTGAATATTCCGGTAATTACCGGAACATTGGATCCAATTGATCCGGGAAATGCGATGCAGGAAGCATTAAAAATTATAAAGGAAACGAAAGGAGACGACTCGAAAATCACACCAGAAGACTGGAGAATGTATCCCATCCGAATAAAATCAGTAATGGCCGGGGGAGGCAAGGGACAAGCTATTGCAAAAAGTCCCGAAGAGTTGATTAGCAAAGTCGAATTAACAGCAGAGGAATCAGGAAGAGCATGCGGCGACAAAAGAATATATCTTGAAAGAGATCTCCCGCATACTCGCCATCTTGAAGTTCAAATAATCGGAGATGGAACCAAAGTCATTCACATGGGAGCGCGAAATTGCTCAATCCAGATTCCAGGCCGCAATCAAAAATTAGTAGAGGAAGCCGTGTGGCCAGGACAGCCCTTCTTGCCCCAGTCTGAAAATGAGATACTCCAAAAAATCATAGGATGGGCGGTAAAAATAGGCGAAGCTGTCAATTACAAAGGAGTCGGAACAGTTGAGTTTCTGGTGGATGAAGTAGGTAATATTTATTTTTTGGAAGTAAATCCGCGCATCCAGGTTGAACACCTGGTTACTGAAATAATAATTCGCATAAAGGGACAAGCTTTAAATTTGATCGTAGAACAATTGAAAATAGCAGCTGGCGCAAAACTCGATTACAGCCAAGATGACATTTCATTTAATGGGTGTGCAATGGAAGCAAGAATAGTATCAATGGATCCGGAACAATTAACCTCATATCCAAGCACGATTGAAAGGTATAGGCCTCCTTGGCATGTTGGAAATGTGGTTTTACATGATGGCGGATTAACGGAAGCTTTCAGAAGCGGTAGAGTAAAAAAGTACAAACTACCTCCATACGATCCGATGTTTGCACAGATGGTTGCATGGGGGCAAAATCATATCAATGCAGCCCAATCTCTTAGCGAAGGATTGAAACACTATTATGTTGACGGAGACGTAACCACTTTGAATTCATTGGTTATGAGTGTTTTGCGCAGCCCTCTTTATTTAATGGCTGGAGGTTCCAGGATATTTACAGATTTTACTGCAGAACATCATGATTACAGCATTTCAATAAACTGATCAAAGAAGTGATTTGTGTCTGTTGGGCCCGGAGTTGCTTCAGGATGGAATTGGGCAGAGAAAAATGGGAGGGTTTTATGTTTTATGCCTTCAATAGTGTTGTCGTTTGCGTTTTTGAGCCAGACTTTCCAGCCGGGTTTTAAAGTTTTTTCGTCAATTGCGAATCCGTGATTTTGGCTCGTTATGTAACAACGGCCGGTTTCCACGTCTATGCATGGTTGATTTTGCGCGCGGTGGCCGAATTTGAGTTTGTATGTCTTGGCACCTGTTGCTAGAGCCATTATTTGACAGCCCAGGCATATTCCAAAAATTGGTTTTTTGAGGGCCATGGCTTTTTGGATGATTGCGTGTAGGTCTGTGAGCATGGCCGGATCGCCGGGGCCATTCGACATAAATATTCCGTCAAATTTTTCTTTTTTTGCTATGAAATCGTAATTCCATGGGACTCTGACTACCGTAATATCTCGGTTTAGGAAACTGCGGAGGATGTTGTTTTTCATTCCGCAATCTACGCAAATGATGCGTTTTTTGCCGCGTTTGTATGTTTTTGGTTTTTTGATTGAAACTTGAGAGACAAGATTGTCGAGGTCGGGATTGTAAAAGGGTATGTCTTTATTGGTAAGCTCGCTCGGCTCAGAACTAGCAGAGCTAGATTCTTTACCTCGCTGCGCGCTCGCGCCGTGCGCTCGCATTAACTTTTCGGGAATGATTTTGCCCAAGATTGTGCCGTGCTGGCGGATTTTTTGCGTGAGGGCGCGCGTGTCTATACCCGTGATGGCCGGAATATTGTTGTCCTTGAGCCATTTGCTTAAGGATTGTTTTGCATCCCAATGGCTGAAATTTTCCGAATATTCACTGACGATCAGGCCCTTGATGCGGATTTTGTCGCTTTCGAAGTGTTTTGGAATTCCATCTTTGTCTTTGTTGTCCGCGCCAATGCCGTAATTTCCTATGAGTGGATAGGTGAGTGTTAAAATTTGGCCGGTGTAAGAAGGGTCGGTAAAGCTCTCCGGGTAGCCCATCATGCCTGTATTAAAAACAACTTCTCCGGCTGAGGCTACGTTTGCCCCGAAGCTTTGTCCGGTGAGTTTTGTGCCGTCTTTTAGTATCAAGGTTGCATTCATGTCTTGGTTAATGTAAGGGTTTTTGGTGGAAATTTCAATAAAAATCGCGAAGCGATTTTCCGTTGGGCTGTTTTTCGGCGGGCCGTTCCCGGGAACGGGAAATAGGTTTTTGGGATATGCGAAATGGGAAATTGCTTCGCGATTTTAGTTAATCTTATTTAATGGTAATGCCTAAACTTGCCGGGCCGAATGCAAATGGAAGTAAATTATCAATACCCACAAATCTTCGGATTCGATTGCGACTTGCCATAATAATTACTATTGGGTCGCCCGACAAATCCTCTATTTCTTTAATGTCTTGTCGGCATTGACCGCAAGGGGTGAGTGGTTCCTCCGGTTCTTCAGGTTTTGTCGTGGGATCCATGGATTCAGGACCTCCAACTACCGCTATTTTGGAAACCTGATTTTTGAAACCTGCCGCGCCTGTTGAATCAAGAACGACTCGTTCCGCACAACTTACTTTTAAAGGAGCATTTTCCTGATTGCTTCCTTTAAAAGTTTGTCCATCTTTTGTTAGAACTGCTGCTCCGACTTTAAAATGAGAATATGGCGCATAGGCATTTTGGCGAGCTTCCCATGCTAAAGCTATTAAATTTTGTTCATCTTCCGGAAGTTCGTCCGGAGAATCAAATTCTTCGTAGTCTATTTTTAGTTCGTGTTTAGACATGGCTTGTTGGGTATGTATAATGGGTGTTATTTTAAGTGAGCCAAGGCGAAAAAGTCCAGTTGAAATTTTGTTTGGGCCGGAATTTCGTTCCCGGGAACGAAATTGCTTTTGAACCGTGCAGGACATGTCTGTCTGTGGGCCACGCCTGCGATGGGCGCGACGGGTGCGATGGGTGCGACGTGGAGTGGGATTGAAAATGGCTGCGCCATTTTTGCTTGAC
>CAYHSM010000067.1:0-6738 GCA_964359325.1 uncultured Candidatus Peribacteria bacterium | reverse complement strand
TATTTTATTGCTTTTTTGTATAAACGGTGTGGATAGGCGGATGTTACGGTGAAATAATGTGTCCCGCCAGGGCGGGACGGCTTTTTTGTTAAGCCCCGCCGCAGGCGGGGCTGTTGACTTTTTTGAAAAAAGTTGTTGTGGGAAAATGGTGGTTTGGGGATTTACAAAAACCGTTTTAATGTTTCGCTGATGAGTTTTAGGATGGAGTAGTCCGTTGGTTATAATATTTCTTGATTTGTAAAAAAGTAAAAATTTTTTACATTTTTACAAATCTGCGATTAGGACATAACGGGCAAAGAGCAAAACTCAGGAACATAATGCCCAGTAAGCACTGGCAGAATCCTGGTTTAGTGCTAGAATAAGCGCATGAAAAGAATTTTATTAATCGGGAATTCTCCGCTACCAAATGAGAATACTCGTGTGCGGCCGGCTGCGGGACTTAGAACGTGGCAATTTTTAAAAGCTTTGGAAAAACGCTGCGTGCTAAAGGTTGTGACGATTGCGATGCCGGAGTGCTATGGGGAGTCCGTTCCCGGGAACGGAAATGTAATTTCCAAAAACGACCCCGACCTTCAAGAAAAACTACAGACAATACATGACGAATTTCAGCCCGAAGCTATCATTTCCGTAAATACCCATCCTTCATATATCGCTTGCGGACTTAAATCGCACGCGCCTTTGTGGTGTGACTTAAACGGCTGGATTATGGCCGAGGCGCAGGCGCAAGCCTATAAAATGGAATCGAATGATTATCTCGGACATTATTTTGGAATGGAAAATGCTGTTGTGCGGCGGGCTGATAAATTGTCCGCGGTGTCACGCGCGCAAAGTTTTGCTTTGCTTGGAGAGCTGGCGAGTTTTGGCAGACTTAATAAAGAAAGTTTCGGATATAAATTCGTGGAATATGTGCCGAATGGAATTGAGTGGTTTGAGGGGGAGGGAGAAAGTGTCACCGGGGATGGAATTAACGATATGGAAACTGTTTTGCAAAACAATCATGTTCAAAAAGATGCCTTTGTCCTCCTCTGGGTCGGCGGATATAACACCTGGGTTGATGAAATAACCTTATTCAAAGCCGTAAATGACGCCATGACGAAATGCGAAAAATTACACTATGTTTCCACGGGAGGAGAGATCTCCGGACTGGACAACAAAACATTCGCAAAATTCAAAAAAATGATCGAAGAGTCTCCTCACAAAAATCGTTTTATTTTTCTTGGATGGGTTGATACCTCACAAATTCCTTCCTTATATAAAAGAGCTCAGGCAGGTATCAATGTAGACCGCAGGTGCGTGGAAACTTTGACCGGCGCGCGAAACAGAATTAACGAAATGATGAAATTCGGACTTCCGGTGGTGACCACTCTCGGCAGTGAAATCGCGGGTGAAGTTGAAAAAGCAGGCCACGCCGGAGGCCACGCCATGGGCGGGCAAGGCGCGGGTTTAGCTGCTAAGAGCGGTGATCATTTGGCTTTAACTCAAGCTATTTGCGCGATGTATGAAGAATGGCGCGGTGGAGGTGGCCGCGAGACTCCCAAATTCAAACAATATGGCAAAAACGGACAGGAATATATACGAACATTTTGCAATTATGAAACTACTGTCAAACCTTTGCTTGAGTGGCTGGAAAATCCAAGACCTGCGCCTGACAGAAATGTGAAAATAAAATTGGGCGCGGGGCGAGGAATATTTGGAGTTGGCGGTTTGCCCGGACTTAAGGCCATGTGGCGATATTTAAAACAAAACGGATTCAAAAAATCTTTTGAAAAATTCTTGCAGAGAATGCGGAAATAAAAAAAAGCGCCCCGCTAAGCGGGGCGCTTTTAAATTGTTTCGCGAAAAATTTCTTACAATTTTTTCTCCATGGTATCCAACCACTTGGCTGCTTTTTCTTTACCTCCCAAGCCAAAAGCAATACCACCGGCAATAGCCAACATAGCAATAAGTCCCGTGAATAAAGTCTGAACCAAAGAGCTGGCGATATTCAACTGAATCAAACTTGCCATCAAAGCAAAAATAACAATCGACCATTTCGCCAAATTTGCGAGGAAGCGTGGTGAATGCATTTTTGCGGTCTTAACAGAGCGCAAAGTTATTTCATAAACAAAATTTCCGCCCACAAAACCGATCAACAAAATAACCACGGCGATAACAACATTCGGCAAGAATCTTGCGACTTCTTGCAAAAAATCGATTATTTGCGGCATTTTCAAAATATCCGCAACCGCCATGAGTACCACCAATATCAAGAACCATTTTACAAGCCATCCCAAAAGACTTGCGATGCTAACCTTGCCCAGCGTCTTGAAAGTGCGATTGAATCCAAGCTTATCCAGCAGCCTGTCGACTCTTGTGAATTCAACGATTTTTTTGACTACTTGTCCAAGACTTGCCGCGATGATTACGCCAAGTACAAGCACAATCAATGCTGCAACAATGTTTGGGAGAAACGATGTCACCTTGAAAAATAATTCCTGCAATGATGCGGTGACTGCATCTCTCCAGGTTTCAAAATACTGCATAGGTGAGGGGTTAAGAATAACTTGTTTATAATTGTGCCAGAAGATGAGGAAAAAGGAAAGGTTTTTGCGGAGGAAATTTATGGAGGGAATTGAGGCGTGGAATTGAGGCTGACGATTTTTCGATTGAGAAAGAATTTAAATTTCGTTAAACTTTTGTCTGCAAAATAGCCATGGCGCCATCGTCTAGCGGCTAGGACATCGCCTTCTCAAGGCGAGAACCGGGGTTCGATTCCCCGTGGCGCTACCATGATCTTCCCCAAGTGCTTTTAGTATTTAAATTTGGCTACCAAGAAGCCATTCCCATAATCGTTTGAATTTTATGGTTTTTCCATCTTTTTCCATTTCCTTATTTTTGTCCCAGGTTAGGATGGTTAAATTTTTTACTCTTAATTCTCCGCCAGCTTCTATTAGAGCTTTTATTTCTCGCTGCTCAGTTTCAGGTATTGCTGTTTCATAGCAAACTTGTATTAATTCAACAATTTCTATGCCTTTTTTTATGACAAAATCTATTTCTCGATCGTTCCTCGTTTTATAGTAAAATATTCCCACATTTGGCTTCAGCCCTCGTTTAACGAGTTCAATAAACACCAGATTTTCCATTAACTTGCCTTTATCGGGAGAGTGCTGAATCGCTTTGGCACTTAAAAATCCATTATCAACGACATATATCTTTTTAGGTGATTTTATTCGCTGTATTGATTTTGGCGAATATCGCAATAAAGAAAATACTAAATAAGCTTCTTCAAGATATTTCGTATATTTTTCTGTAGTGGCTACACTTTTCATATCCAATGCTTTTTGCAATTTTCTTAAACTATAAAGAGAAGCAAAATTGTTTATTAAATATGATCCAAGATTCCCTATTTGTGTAGCAAATTTCACTTTGTGCCTCTTGACTACATCTTTGAAAAGCAGGGAATCAAAAAGCACTTCCAAATAATCTTTTGGATCAAGATTGCTTACAACAACTTCAGGAAAACCTCCGTTTATCAAATATTCGTCCATTAGTTTTAAAAGTTCACCATATTTTTGGGATAAAAAAGCCAAATTTTCATCTATCTGAAAATTTTTGGCTTGTAAAAATTCTTTAAAATCAAAAGGCAATATTTCTATCGGGATATGTCGTCCGGTTAATGCGGTCGCCAGTTCCCCGGAAAGCATCCGGGCATTAGAGCCTGTTAATACCAAGTTATACCCTTCTCGGTGTAATCTATTTACGAATAATTCCCAATTTGGTAAATTTTGAATTTCATCAAAGAGTACATTTTTAATATTTCCATATGCGGCATGAAGTTCTTTCATCAATTCATCTGTATTTATTCCGCCGGTAGATGCCAGGATTTCATCATCAAAATTGAAATACATAAAAGGGCGATCCTTTAAAAGCATGAAGGAAAAAACCGACTTCCCTGATCTGCGAGGCCCTAGAATAACTTTTATAAGTTTTGATTCCAGCCACTTTTTGCCGAAAGGTTCCTTACTCCTTCGGACATAGTTTAACTTTAAAAAGTCTTCTTTTTCCTGTTTTTGCTTTAAAATTACATTTTTGAGCATTTTTCTATTCTTATTGGCCAAAGAAAGGATATTTTGACCACTACACCCAGTCTATTGCGCAAAAAAGAGAAAGTCAACGCTTTTTGGGGAATGAGACAAATCTCTTTTTATAGTGTTCCATTTGTCCCATTTCACGTTGAAGTCCAGAAACGGCTAAAGCTGTCTTTTTGCTGTATATTCGGACAAGGAGGCGCATACAAAGGTTATCCGGTATTATTGAAATCGAAAATTTTGCTGGAAAACCTTGAAAAATTGGCAGCAAAAATTTTTATTTTTCAGTAAATACAATTTAATTTTAAAACTATGAACAAACAGAAACAACTAACCGTCCGTATGGATGCTGAATTGTATGAAACGGCTCAGGACAAATGTTATGCACAATTTGGCATAGGCCTTAGTCCATTGATAAAAGTGTTTTTGAAATCTTTTATAACCCAAAACGGTGTTGGATTTTATGTCGGAGATGATGATTTATGCGAACTATTTACAAAATGGCTAATAAAAAAACGCATGGACAGAGGAAAAAAGAGAGGCACTCATCTCTATGGACCATACCTCAAAGATTTATATCATTTGGGAAATACGGGGAAGCTGCTTCCATAGTGACTTTGTTAATTTAGGGCTGTTGCGTTTGCACTCTATTCCTGCGAGTGCTAGACAGACTTGTTGCGAGAATATATAATACTTCCATGCCAAAAGATCTTTATGAAATTCTGGGCGTAAGCAAAAACGCAAATGATCAAGAAATCAAAAACGCTTACCGCAAATTGGCTTTAAAGTTGCATCCTGACAAGCACAAAGGCGATAAAGATTCCGAAACTAAATTTAAAGAAATAAATCAAGCGTACGAAGTTTTGTCAGACAAAAAAAAGCGCCAACAATATGACACTTTCGGGGCGACTGCGGGGCCAGGAGGGTTTCCTGGAGGCGGCGGCCACGCCAGAGGCGGGCAGGGCGGGGGCGGCTTTAATGGCGCCGGGTTTGGAGGATTTAGTGGTTTTGATTTTAACGGAGCCAGCGGATTTGCTGATATTTTTGAAACATTTTTTGGCGGAGGCGGCGGCAGGGGCGGACGCTCACGCGGCAAAAAATCCGGGACAGTAAGAGGCAATGACATTGAAGCAACTATAAAAATCCCTTTTGAAGAAGCTGTTTTTGGTTGTGAAAAAGAATTGGAAATAACAAAACTTGATAAATGCGAACATTGTAAAGGCAATGGCGCTGAGCCCGGAAGCTCCATAGTCACTTGCAAAACTTGCGGCGGGAGCGGAGAAATTCGCACAATAAGAAATACCATTTTAGGACAAATGGCAACTTCTCATACTTGTAATGAATGTAACGGAGAAGGACGTGTGCCTGAAAAAAAATGCTCCGCATGTCGCGGTAACGGGCGCCTAAAAATCAAAGACAGAGTAAAAGTTAAAATCCCCGCAGGTGTTGATAATGGCTCAACAGTGCGTGTAAATGGCAAGGGAGAAGGCGGAGTAAAAGGAGGCGCGAGCGGAGACTTATATATTGTTTTGAACGTTGAGCCGAGCAAAAAATTCTTAAGATACGGCAGCGACATTCACAGTGAACTTGATATCCCTCTCGTGCAGGCCGTTCTTGGCGGGGAAGCTGGCGTTGAGACTTTGTACGGCACTGAAATAATCAAAATTCCCGCAGGCACTCAGGACGGGAAAGTGTTTAGATTAAGCGAAAAAGGAGTTATTAATCTTGGCGGAACTTCGCGCGGAAGTCACCTCATAAAAATTCGCATAAAAATTCCGGAAAAACTTTCAAAAAAAGAAAAAGAACTTTATTTGGAATTGGCTAAAGAGGGTGGAGTTGACGTGAAAAAGGGAGGACTTTTTTGGTAGTTGCCGTTGCAAAATTTTCAGCTTCGTATTAAATTTGACTTATGGATATTCGTCTCTCTTGGGATTTGTTTGTAGTCGTATTTTTTGTAGTCATTGTCGCCTACAGTTTAATAATCGGCCGCGATAATACGTTAAAGGTTATTTTGGGGACCTATGTGGCTGCACTTGCCGCAGATGCCGCCGGGAATTTGGTCGGCAAATATCTCAGCGGATCAGAGTTATTCATAAAACTTCTAAAATTTGCAGCGCTTGGCACTGAAGATGCAGCTGTTGTTTTTATGAAAGTTATTATTTTTGTCGGATTGGTGATTATGTTTGCTGTGAAAGGAGCGTTTTTTGTACAGACAGCCAGTGACAGGTCCGGACCGATTAGATTTATTATTACATGTATTTATGCCGTGATGAGCGCCGGACTTATTATCAGTGTTATTTTGGTGTTTGTAAGCGGGGTTTCGTTTATCAGTAGCGGTACCGGTGAGACAACAGGAACCGCATTATGGAATATTTATAACCAATCGCAATTTATTCGTTCGATTGTGTCAAACAGTTATTTTTGGTTCTCAGCTCCTGCGGCTGTGTTTTTGATACAGAGTTTATATGCGAAAAAAGAAGGATGATGCAAGGAACCTCCATAATGCACGGCGCGACGAGCCGTGTGCGAGCCGTGGCGGCAAAATACCTTGCTTTTGAAGATGGCTATGAATAGAATGTGAAAGCGTTTTTTTGAGATACAGTTGTTTACTTGGGTCGGTAGCTCAGCCGGTAGAGCAACAGCCTTTTAAGCTGATGGTCCCGGGTTCGAT
>CAYHSM010000066.1:0-6871 GCA_964359325.1 uncultured Candidatus Peribacteria bacterium | reverse complement strand
CGAAATCTACACCACGTCCAGCGAAAGCACTTCAAAAAATTCCTCCGAACCTTCCGCCTATTCCATCTCCTCTTCCTCCGCCCCACAACTCAACTTCGAGGAAGTCATTCCCCCGCCAATAGACAAACGCGAACACGTTTCCCTCAACAAAAAAGAAATCATCAACATGAAAAAATGCCCGGAATGTGGAAACACAATCCAGGTAGCTGAGGGATGCATGTTATGCTTAAGTTGCGGATTTTCGGTATGCTCGGTGTAAAGATGACAAAACAAATGCTAATCCACCCCGCTAATCCCTCCCCGGGGAGAACTTTTAACCTGTTAGACCCTCGATTTGACACAACTTGATATTCATCCAACATTTGTCCCCGCCCTGCCCGTCGTACCCCCATCTCTGGCGTGACCTCTAAAAAACATTGCTTATGCGAACCGTCGTGACGTCACGACGCCCTAATCTGTTAAGCTATTTGACTTTTTCTGGACAATGTTATAGATTAAACAGCCCAAAAGTCAAAAAACTCAAAATATATGGCAGAAACCAACTTAGCAAACCTGGAAGACACAGACAGCCAAGAACAACCTGACCGACCAGATCAAAAGCTAAAACAAGCTGATCAATTTGATGAAAAAAAATGGACTCCGAACGAAATTCGGGACCTAAAAGAAGGCCATAAAAGCCTTAACCAACTCTTCAGCGAACGCAAACAACTCAAAGCAGAAGCGGACATAATGTTAAAAGACTTGGCAACAGGAGAAGCGGACAAAGATCCAATTATAAAGTTAAAAGAATATCGCGACCTTAGCCGCGAACTCGAAGAAACCGAAAGTCCGGAAAAAACTAAAGCCATTATAGAACGCCTGCGCGCGTTGCCAAACCAAAAACAAGAAGCTGCGCAAAAAGAAAAAGATGAAGCAGAAAAACGCGATCCGGAAGCTCCAGAATTACTAAAACTGGAAAAAAAATTCGAAGAAATTTGCGACGATAACGCTGAGCTAATCGGCGAAAAACAAATCCCAGGATTCAAAGCATGGATCAAAGCGGAAAGACAAAAAAATCCGACAATAAAACATTTAAAAGAACAAATTGCAAAACTTGAAGGCAAAGAAATGGAAGACAGAAACGGCTTATCCCCTCGCCGCGCAGAATACGCCAAATTACAAGCATTATTCAAAAAATACGGCATCTCAAGTCCTCAAGAATGTGACTATATCCGCATGGAAGGCTTAAGCGAACGCCAAGCTTTCCGCAAAAAAATCGAAGAAACTGAAAAACATTTCGACACTGTAAAAGACACAGGCTTTTATTCCCGCGAAGTGATTCAAAAAATGATGCGAGAAAGTCTTCTTGCGCAAAATCCAACCGTACTGGATGCAAACTTAAAACAAGCCAAAGACATCGCCCGCAAAGAATCCGAAAGCTACACTTATCTCGATTCCAAAATATCAATTGGCGAAGTGACAATTCTCAAAATGAGCGAAGCTTCCAAGCAGAAATATTTGCAATACTATCGCAATACAAACTTTAAAGAACGCTCTAACCTTGTCAGTAAATGGCCGGAACTCGTAGAAAACGAGGCCAAACTCACAAAACAATTGGAAAAAATTTACGGAGATGACAAAGAAAGATTAAAACTGGCTCTGGGAAGTTTTGCGGAACTTGATTTCTTACAAAAAGAAGCAGCTCTTAAAACTCACAAAAAATTGGTGGAAGGAACTGAAAACAAAGAAGAAAGAGACCGAACTTTGATTATTGCAGCCGCAAATACGCAACTCGAAAAAACCGCTGGCAAAAACGCTATTTCAAAAAGAACACTGGAAAAATACAAAGCGTTTTTTCAAAATGAAAATAATTTCAAAAATCCGGAAACTCATGCGTCCGGAGACATCAAACAAATGAAAAAAGCCTACGAAATTTTAGTTAGCCCTACGCCAAATGAAGGCTATAAAAATCTTGCGGCTTATGAATCGCGCCGCAAAGCATTCCAAAAAGACCTTAGTAAATTACAAGAATTAAATTCATCCATTTCAGACGAGGAAATTAAAGAATGGCAAAATAGATACGACGATGAAGGATGGACCAAACGCGCAGTCATACATAAACAGGATTTGGTTCGCAGAATCGCAAAAGAACAATCCGAAGGAACACACAGACGCGAATTGGAAAAAAAAGCCGGCATTAAAGAAAAAGACAAAAAAGAAGCAAAAGAAAATTCTCCAAAATTAGCGGAAACGCTGGAAGCTGTAACAAAATTACTGGGTAATAACCAAGGAGCGGAAGCAATGAAATTATTATTGGAATTTAATGAAACGGAACCGGATAATGCAAAAGTACTCTTTTGGATGAAAGTAACTGCAGACTACATGAAAGAATTTGGCAGCGGTAAAAAACGGGAAAAAACAGTGGAAAAAGAACTGGAACGCGAGCTCGATGAAATGGCTCAAGGCGATGAAATGCTAAGAGACGAACTTACGGAACAACAACTAAAAACTCTAAACATCGAAGGAGCCAAACAAAGCGAACAACATCACGACAAAAAAACATCAGCGCATGAAAGAGCGAAAGAAGAATCTATGGGCAAAATGCAGGAAGGCTCTGTGGAAGCGGACTTAACCATGGATGCTTACGAGCAACTCGGTGACGAATACATCATCGACAAAGAAACAAAAGCGGAAAAAATTCAAACGGTTGATTTTAAAGAGACTGGCATAAATGATCAGGACAAGGAAAAACTAAAACGTAAAACGTACCAGGAACAGTCAAAATTAGACACAAAAGAAGGATTCATGAGAGAAATTGAAGACAAAAGCGGCAGGAAAATAAAAAGCGAAGAAGCCAAAGTATTACAAAAAGAGGAATTGGAAAAAATTGAAGAAAGAATGGCGCAAGAAGCAGAACAAAAAGTAAGTGAACGCACCACAGGCCAAACGCAAGGCGCAAAAATCTTCGACTTAACCGCCAAAATGGCAGCAAGAAGAAAAGCCGGAGAGTTGGTTGATAAAAAGCGTTACGAAAAACTGAAAACTGCTTAACAGCCCGCCGTAGGCGGGCCTAGCCAACAAAAAGTTTTTGCGTAAGCAAAAACACCTTATCCTCTTCCCTTTTCTATGCTAAACTTCCAACAATGATCGTAAGCCTAATCGCCCTCATCATCGTTATAAGCATAAGTGTTTTTTTAACAATATCTTTTTACATCACGATTTTTGGCGGCGGCCCATTCGTCCCCACTCCAATGGCTGCAGTCCACAAAGTGCTTAAGGCTGCGGGAATCAAGAAGGGCCAAAAAGTCTACGATATAGGCGCCGGCGACGGAAGATTTGTTCATTTTGCAACAAAAGACTATGGCGCAAATGCCATAGGATTTGAAATGGATCCGACTGTTTACATGATTGCAAAAATCCGACAATGGCTCTGGCACTGGAAAGGGAAAATTATTCGTTCCAATTTTCTACGCTATAAATTAAAAGACGCTGACGTCGTGATATGTTATATGATGCCAAAAACATTAGCCAAATTTCAAACAAAATTCGATAAAGAATTAAGAAAAGGCACAAAAATTGTTTCATATGCATTCCACATCGGAACCTGGAAACCAAAAAAAATCATTCCAAAAGACAAAAAAATATCTAAAATATTTATATACCAAAAATAACCACAATTATTATGTCACTTAAAGCTCAACTTCAAAACGATCTCGGAAAATTCATGAAAGCTAAAGACGAAAACGCTGTCACGGCTATCCGCATGCTCAAGACCGCAATCATGCGCCTGGAAACATCGGGAACCGCAAAAGAAGCCTCTGACGAAGAAATAATTCAATTGGTAAATAAAGAAATAAAACAACGTCGCGACTCAATCGAACAATTTGAAAAAGGCAATCGCCCGGAACTCGCAGCAAAAGAAAAAGCGGAAATAGTGGCATTGGAAAAATACCTCCCTCCTCAAATGAGCGAAGATGAAATAAAATCAATAATTAAAGAAGCAATGGCAGAAACCGGAACTTCTTCCAAAACAGATATTGGAAAAATCATGGGTGCAATAATGCCAAAAGTAAAAGGCAAAACGGACGGCAGCCTGGTAAACAGACTGGTGCAATCAATGCTTCAATAAAAAATTCAAAATCAGAAAATAATAAACCCCGGCAAACCAAAACGAAAACCACGTTACATCCACCGAGGCTAACGGCATTTCAGCAAAAAATCTCACGAAAAAAATTATAAAAGCTAAAACCAAATATCCGAAAAATCCGATTATCATTCCCAAAAAACTCCACACATACCCCACAACGACTGCAAAAAATCCAAAAACCATTGCGGCCGGAATAAAAGGCAAAACAAAAACATTGGCGACCGGAGCTATCAAACTTAAACGTTCGAAATTAATCAAAATAATCGGAAGAGCCAAAACTTGAGCTGACATTGTCATCGTAACAGTCTCACGCAATCCGAATTTTTCAGGCAACCATTCAAAATATTGTTTGAGTCTGGGCGACACGTACACAAGTCCGCACGTCGCCAAGAACGAGAGCTGGAAGCCAACATCATAAATTAAAATTTTAGGATTCCATAAATTCATAAAAAAAGCTGCGCTAAAAAGCGAAACTGAAACAAAATAATCGCGCCCGAACCACAAAGCGACAAGCCCTATCATTCCCATAATCCCGGCCCTTACAACAGAAGCGCTCGCCCCAACCAAAATCACAAACAAAGTAATAAAAATTATAGAGGCAAAAACTTTTCTTTTTCTACTCAAAAATCCAAACATTCCGCTCATAACAACAATGAGCAAAGTAATATTATATCCAGAAATGGCAATGATATGAGTCAGCCCGGTAATATTAAAATTGCTCACCAACTCCTCACTTATCCCCTTCCGACTACCCAAAATCAATCCGGCCATAAAACTGTTATATGGCTCAACAAAAATCTCGGACAATTTAAATTCAAAACTCTGTTTGAATTTATAAATCCGGGCAAAAAACAATCCCCCACCATCCAAATTCTCAATTTTCTGAATATCAGCACGATAAATAACGCCATATATATCATAACGACTGAGATATTTCCCATAATCAAAATTCTCAAATTTATCCGGCTTCTGCAACTTACCGCTGACAATAAAACAATCCCCGTACTGATAAACGGGATATCTCTGCCCGCTAACCAAGACCTTACCATCAACGGAAACCCAACCATTACCTGTATCGATTTCCTCCACCGACACGGTATATTTGACCTTATCGCTGCGCACATCAACCTCATCAACAACGCACCCTTTAATGGAAACCTTTCCTGTATAATTCCCAATATTATCAAAACCGAAAATATTATCCGCAAAAAATCTTAAGCCTCCGACAAGCAGTCCGCACAAAATAATAATGCAAATTTTGGAACAAAAAGGGATCAGCCCGCGCTTAACAGCCATATGCAACAAAAAACCCTCCAAAATCACAACAAATATCACATCATCATAAGCTCTCTCCGCCCATAAGCTGACGATCAAAATCCCGCTTAGAAAAGCCAAAATAAAAACTATCATCTTTTTCATATCAGTCACGCTAGCACACAAAGTTAAAATTTTTCTAAAATTGCTAAAACAGATAACCTCAAGTACTATAAACAAGCATTCTAAACCCATCTGCTCAACAAAAAAGATGCCAAATAAATTTCACAAAAAATCAGGCGCCCTCCTTTGCCTATTAAGCCTATTTTTAAGCGCATTTTTTAACATACAAACAACTTTTGCAGCAGGATTTTCAGACATAAACGAAACAACAAAAAACTACGAAGCCATTCTTTATCTTCAGGAAAATGGCATTATAAATGGCTATCCGGACGGCACTTTCAAGCCGTACAAAGCCGTAAACAGAGCGGAATTCCTGAAAATAATCATTGAGGGATCACACATAGATTTGGATATACCAACAACAACTCCATTCAAAGATGTCGACAATAACTCTTGGTACGCTCCTTATGTAAAAAAAGCGTTTGCCGAAGGCTGGATAAACGGCTATCCGGACGGCACTTTCAAGCCGGCTCAAACTATCAACAAAGTCGAGGCTTTAAAAATTCTGGGCAGCGCCCAATCCTGGCAGGTTAATGACATCCACCCGGACTCTTATCACGGACTTTTTGATGATATAGACATTTTTGCGTGGTACACGCCATACGTAGCCTACGCAAAAATCAACGGATATCTCGAAGAAACAGGATCAACATTTTCTCCCGGAGCCTTGATGAGTCGCGAAGGCATAAGTGAAACGATTTATCTCACATTGACAGTCGCATCTTCAGATACGACAGCCGCCACAGACACTGACACGGACACAGATACATCGCCTGATCCCTCAACAACATCGGGAGATGATACCTCAACTCCGATAAAACCAGCTCCGCTAACTCCGACTCCAAAACCAAAAACAACCCCGGAACCGGACCCATCTTTCACACCGGTCAGCTTCAAAGCTATATCAACCACCTCCTACGACAACATCACATTGTCCGAAGCCTTACCAAATATTTTTTACAAAAACGAAATCTACATTATCCAAGGAGATATAAACTCGGGAACATACGACAAAGCCACGATAATTTTGAATACGGAAGACCAAAAAACAAACAACACTTTTATAGGATCCGTAGAAAATAATCATTTTGAAATTCCTATACATTTCAACAATTCCGGGAATTACCTTCTCGGCTTAATCCCGGGAGAAAGCGGCCAAAGCAAAGCATACGCAATTTCAATTCTATCAAGTACTTTGAACGCAACAAACATCACAACAAACGCGCCGCAACCAATAACGTCATTCAATATCTCTTACGCCAAAGATAAAACGGAAGTCACATTTGACGCCAACCCAAACACTCTTAA
>CAYHSM010000065.1:0-7045 GCA_964359325.1 uncultured Candidatus Peribacteria bacterium | reverse complement strand
CGGAAAAGTCCAAGACTCGCAGGCATTTGACGGAATTTTGGATGATGGATGCTGAAGCGGCTTTTGTTGACCATGAGGAAAATATGAAAATTCAGGAAGGTTTGGTTGAATATGTTGTGAAAAAAGTTTTGAATGAAAATTTGTGTGAATTGGCTATTTTGGAAAGAGATATCGAGCCTTTGAAAAAAATTGAAGCTCCATTCATTCGTAAAACTCATTTTGAAGTTGTTAAGGAATTACGTGAGATGGGGTCTGATATTCGTGAAAATCAAGATTTGGGTGGAGATGATGAGACGATTTTGACACAAAAATACGATAAGCCGATTTTTGTTGAAAAATATCCTGCGGCAGTTAAGGCTTTTTATATGAAGCGCGATCCTAAAGATGATCATTATGCTTTGTGCGATGATTTGTTGGCGCCCGAAGGATATGGGGAGATTATTGGCGGCAGTCAGCGCGAAGATGATTACGATATTTTGCTTGCCAGGATAAAAGAACATAAATTGCCTGTTGAGGCTTTTGATTGGTATTTGGATTTGCGAAAATACGGTTCAGTGCCGCACAGCGGTTTTGGGATGGGATTGGAAAGATTGGTTGGATGGATTTGCGGAAGAAAGCATATCAGGGAGACTATTCCGTTCCCGAGGATGATTGAGAGGATAAGGCCGTAGCCGGAAATTGCGTAGCAATTTCCGTTCCCGGGAATGGGATGCTATGCGAACTTTCTGGGCGGAATCTGGCGTCAGAATATAATTTTTATTTTAGGCAATTCAAAGCGTGCAAGATTTTAGAAAAATTTTAACTTTGCATGCTTCAATAAATTTGTCATATGTCATAATTGACAATAAGTATATATATATTATATAATTTATATATAAAAATTATATAATAATTATAAAACTATGAAATCCATTATGTTAAAAGTAGATGACAAAATAAAACAGGAATTAGATTTGATCAGAAGCGAGGAGGGACTTGGCACTCAAACCGCCACTATAACTTATCTTGTTAAGTATTATTTTTTAACAAAAAAATCAAGTTTGGACACCACTATCGCAATTCTCGATAAAGCGCTCGAAAAATTGGATATTGGCAAAATCCAATCAGTTGAAGAGCAATTAAAAGATTTGTAAAATGCAAATATTAATAACGAGATATTTTCTACAACAAGCAAAAAAACTAAAAAGAAAATTCCCACATCTTAAAGAAGATCTGATCAGAAATTTAAAATTTTTTGTGCCGGAAAATGAAATTCATATTGGTAAATCAATTTTTAAAATCCGAATAAAAAGCCAGGATTTGAATAAAGGAAAATCTGGTGGACTGAGAAGCTATATTTACCTCTATAGACAGAAAAGTCTGATCGTCCCGATTTGTATATATTTCAAAAGTGAACAGGAAAGCATGACTGAGAGAGCATTGGATTTTCATTTTAAAAAAACACTGGAAGAAATAATAACTAAAATTTCACAGTAATCGCAAAATGATTTCCATTCCCGGGAACGGAATGTTATGCGAACTTTTTTGTTGTATTTAATATTTAGGAGAGCTAAAATTGACTCCTTTTTTGCTTTTGCAAGAAAAGGCTGGGCTGTGGTCTGGAAGTCTGTGGCTGAAGTTTTGACCGGTGGCCTTGGGGTGCTTGCATTATCCTCCCAGTTGGCCATCATTGTGGGAGCGATCATCGGTCTCGCGCTTGAGGCCGTCAAGGTCGCAACAAAGGGACGCTTCTGGCTGTCAGGCGTAGGAATCGGGTTGGCATGCATCATCCCGTTCCACAGCTGTCTCGTCATGGCCTTGGGAGCAGCTCTGTTCTGGTTCATCGGTCGCGTAAGCGACAAAGACAGCGCCATCAACAAGATCATGGTGAAGAACTCCGACTCCATCTGCGCAGGCGTTATCGCAGGTGGTGCAGTCATGGGGATCATCACCGTGATCATCGAGAACTTCGTGCTCTAGGCTCCCAACAGGAGGTGACCCTTTCGTTTTCATAGCGAACTGACCGTGTTGTGGAGATAAAGCGCGTGCGCTTTCCTCCAAAAACCGGTAAGCATCCAACTGCTTGTCACCTTCTAAATTCCATTTCCTTACTTCACCGTCACACTTTTTGCCAAGTTCCTTGGTTTGTCAGGGTCGTTTTGACGTAAGACAGCGAGTTGATAGGCTAAAATTTGTATAGGAATAATATTTACGATAGGGGATGTGTCGCCTGTGTCAGGTACACGGATCCAGAAATCGAAAACCTGTTCGCGATGAGGAGATATTCCTATTATGTAGCCTCCGCGCGCTTTGACTTCCTCAGCGTTGGATAAAATGTCTTTTTTTGAGTCGTCATTTGCAACCAAAGCGATTACCGGGGAGTTTTTTGAAATCAGCGCGATTGGCCCGTGTTTTAATTCTCCTCCGGCAAAACCTTCTGCGTGAATGTATGAAACTTCCTGCAGTTTGATTGCGGACTCTAATGCCATTGGATAATTGGCGCCGCGGCCGATGATGTACATTGATTCGATATTTTTTAATTTTTTTGCGATTTTCATGATGTGCTCTTCGTAGCGCGGATTTAACATGTCGTTAATTTGGCTTGCTGTTCTGATTAAAAGCTGTTTGCCTTTTTCCACGCCGCCATCGCATGAATATGCGAGGAGAGTTAATATTGCGAGTTGCGCGGTTGTTGCTTTTGTAGACGCGACCGCTTTTTCCGGGCCGGCTTTTATTGGAATTACTATGTCCGAAATGCGCGCCATTGTTGAACTTTCCACATTCACAATTGAGGCAATTTTTACTCCGCGTGATTTTGCGATTTCTATGGCTTCGAGAGTGTCAGCTGTTTCTCCGGACTGAGAAATACACACCATTAAAGTTTTATTGTTCAAAAAATCTTTATAATTTGAAAATTCCGAACCGAATGCGAAATTGATATGTTTACCGGAGATTTTTGCGAATAAATATGCTCCGACCATTGCCACCTTACCTGCTGTGCCGCAGCCGACAAAATATGTGCTTTCCGCGTCCTCTATGGCCTTTGCGAGCTTTTCAATTGTTTTTGGATCCTGATTTATGGCTCTGTTTAAAGTGTCTTTTTGCTCCATTATTTCTTTGATCATGAAATGCGGGAATAGTCCTTTTTCCGCACTTTCCATGTCCCAGTCGATTTGGATTATGCGTTTTTTGATTTCTTTGTTTGATGTACTGTCGAAAAATTTTATTTTTTTGTTGTCGACAATTACGACTTGGTTGTCATCCAGATAAATCACTTTATTTGTATATTTAAGAAAAGCCGGGATGTCCGAGGCGATAAAATATTCACCTTTGGATTTGCCGACACCGATAATGAGAGGTGAGCCTTTTCGAGCTGCGATTATTTTGTTTTCATCTTTTTTCATCACAACTATAGCGTAGCGGCCCTCGATTTCTTTGATTGCCAATTTTACGCTTTCTTCAAACGAATGAGTTCTTGTATGTTGTTCAACTAAGTGCGTTAAGATTTCAGTATCTGTCTGGGAAACGAATTTATGTCCTTTTTTTGTAAGCCATTTTTTGATTTCAAGATAATTCTCAAAAATTCCATTGTGAATTAATACGATTTCTTTATTTTCGGAAAAATGCGGATGCGCGTTTGCTTTCGTTACACCGCCGTGAGTTGCCCAGCGAGAGTGGGCCATTGCAAGAGTTGATGCTCCGAGTTTCAGGTCTTTTGCTTTGATATCGCCAATTTTGCCGATTTCTTTTTGAATTATAATTTCGTTGCCGGATTTGTATGCCAGTCCCCATGAGTCATAACCTCTATATTCCAGATTTTTAAGGCCTTCTATGACCAGTTTTGGGGCATCTTTTTTAGGACCGCAGTATGCGAATATTCCACACATAATATAGACATTAATAAGTAGCAATTGATCGTTTCAATTGGGTACTTTACATGTTTTTTGGGATTTTTGTAAGATTTTTGTTTACTTGTTTTGTGACAAGTATCATGTCTTCAATCCGGATGCCAAATTCACCTTCAAGATAGATACCAGGTTCTACCGTAACAATTGAATTTGGTTTGAGCGGATTTTTATAAGTCTCGGCTAAAGAGGGGATTTCGTGTACGTCCAAGCCAATTCCATGTCCGCCCGCGTGGCCGTATTGTTCTTTAAATCCTGCTTTATTTATAATGTCGCGGCTTAGAGCGTCTGCTTTTTTTCCTGAAATTCCAGCTTTGATTTTTTTGATGGCGTTTTCTTGTGCTTTGAGGACGAGATCGTAAATTTGTGTTTGTTTTTGAGTGGGTTTGCTTGTGAATATCATGCGCGTCATGTCTGAGCAATAGCCTTTGTATTTCATTCCCATGTCGATCATGATTATGTCGCCTTTTTTTAATTTGGTTGCGTCGGGTTCGTGATGAGGACGAGCACTGTGAGGACCAAAAGAAACTATCGGGTCAAAAGATATATCATCCGCTCCGAAATCGTGAGCAAGTTTTTTGATCATCCATGCGATGTCGATTTCGCGGAGGGGCTCTATGGAAGAGGATTTGCTGAAAGCTGTTTGACAATAGTCTTGTATAATTTTTTTGATCGCAAGGAATACTCTCTCATTTATCCTCTGACTTTTTATAATCAGCGCGATTTCTTTTGGAGTTTTTATTTCGCGGATTTTTTCGATCTCGCCTGAGATATCAACAAATTTGATTTTTTTGGAAATTTTTTTGAATTTCTTGTAGCGCGCTACGGTTAAATCAGATTCCTCAATTCCCAATATTTTTATTTTGTGTTTTTTTAGAATTTTTTGCCAAGTTTCCGCGAGAGCTTTCGGATTGCGCCAGACGCGAGTGATGTTGATGAGTTTTATGCAGGCGGGGATTGTGCTTTTAGCGCGCTCAATATAACGAAAATCCGTAAAAAGGTAGTTGTTTTTTTTAGTAAGCAGCATAAATCCGGCTGAGCCTGTAAAGTTGGAAAGGTAAGCTATATTTGATTTGTTGGTGATTAGTTTTGCGTCGGGCTTTGACATGTTTCGTTTATGTTTTGTGTGTCACTCACGTGAGTGAATTTTAACCTGTAGATTCATATTTGACATAATTAAAATTTAATTTATTTCTCGTTCACGTGAACACTTTTTAACCTGTTAAATATTTTTTAAAAAGTATGTGATTATTTCTTCCGCTTCCTTTAATCCTTCAGGAAGATTACGCAAAGTTTTTGTTATATGATGGCGTTGGTATCCGAGGCGGAGCAGCGCGTCGATTGCGTCAGGATGAGGTTCGGTACTTGTTGAGTCGTTGCCAAGATATTGAAGGTCTTCTGATTCAATCTTATTTTTGAGTTCGAGAATCATGCGTTTTGCTGTTTTTTGTCCAATGCCCGGGATTTTGCAAAGATAATTATGGTCTTCATTCAATATAGCGGCTTTGATTTTGTTGATGTCATTATTCAAAATTTCCATTGCGATTTTCGGGCCGATTCCGCTTACGCTAAGCAAAGTTTTAAAAAATGAAAGCTGCGCATAGGTGCTGCATCCGTAAAGATCAAATGCATCTTCGCGGATGTGACTGTGTATGAAAAGTTCAATGGCTTGTTGTTCTTGTGTATTTACAAGCATTGTTTACGGTAGATGTATGAAATAACCGACGTTGCCGGTGTCGAGGATGATTCCTTTGCCATCTTTTTTTAGAATTTGACCTTTGAGATACGCAATCATGATTTGAATTTTTTTAGAAAATCTTTTTTGAATTTTTTGAAAGTTCCTTTGCCAATGTGTTCACGAATTTGTCGCATCAAGTTTAACAAAAAGTGCAGATTGTGAATAGTCATAAGTCGCAGTCCCAGGATTTCATTCTCAAAAATCAGATGGCGGAGATAGCTTTTGCTATATGAAAGGCATGTTTCGCATTTGCAATTTTTTTGCAGAGGACTTTTGTCGTCTTGAAATCTTTTATTGCGAATGGAAAAGCGGCCTCTGTCATTCCAAAAAGCTCCGTGGCGCGCCATGCGAGTTGGGTGTACGCAATCAAACATGTCTATGCCGCGTTCTATACATTCAAAAAGATCCTCGGGCGTGCCGACACCCATGAGGTAGCGCGGTTTTTGAGTGTCGAGATGGGGGACTACGGCTTCTATCATTTCAAGCATTTTGTTTTTGCTTTCGCCGACGGATAATCCTCCAATTGCATTGCCCGGGAGGTTGAGCGCGTTTGTAAATTTTGCCGACTCAATGCGCAGGTCTTTGTAAAGTCCGCCTTGCACGATAGGGAAGAGGGCTTGAGGAAATTGAGGTCCGTTCCCGGGAACGGACTTTGTTTTTCGAGACGTCTCAAATTTTACCAATTTCTCGTGTTCTCTTTTGCATTTTAGAGCCCAGTTGTGTGTTCGCTGCATCGCTTCTTTAAAATATTTTTTGCTTGAATCCGCGGGTGCACATTCGTCAAAAGCCATAATAATGTCAGCGCCCAAGTCGTGTTGAATTTGGGTTGCTTTTTCCGGAGTCAAATAGTGTTTTGAGCCATCCAGATGCGATTTAAACCAAACGCCGTTTTCGTCGATTTTGACTGTAGTTTTGAATGGGAAGTGAACTGAAAACGGATAAAGATGGGAACGGAAAATCGCTTCGCGATTTTTGTGCGGCGTTTTTTTGCCAAGAGAAAAAACCTGAAATCCTCCGGAATCTGTCAATATCGGGCCGTTAAAATTCATCCATTTGTGCAGGCCGTGCATTTTTTTGATAAGTTTTTCGCCGGGACGGAGATATAGATGATAAGTGTTTGCGAGAATAATTTCTGCGTTTAAAGTTTTGAGGTCTTTTGATGAAAGGGTTTTTACTGTTGCTTTTGTTCCAACAGGCATAAAAATAGGGGTATGAATCAGTCCGTGCGGAGTTTTGAAAGTGCCTGTGCGTGCGAGGCTTTTTGGATCTTTGTGAGTGATTTTGAATTCGAACATCGGTGACATGCGGAAAAATTACACTTTTCACTTGGAAATTGCAAAGTGGTAGGATAAGGTATTTTGATGATATCAAAACTTTTGTTTTAAGGCCCGCCTGCGGCGGGCTGTTACGCCGGAGCGACAGC
>CAYHSM010000064.1:0-7072 GCA_964359325.1 uncultured Candidatus Peribacteria bacterium | reverse complement strand
CAGGTCTTCAGGTAGAAATTGACGCACTCAAGGCTGTTCGTGATAAAGCGGTCGATGCAGCAAAAAGTGGAAATGCTGAGCTGGCTTTTACAACACTCGAAGACGAATATTTTGAACATATGGAAGACACGTTTCAAAGTGTCGGCATGTTGGAGGCGGCATCACAACTTTCGAAAGCTGTAAAAAATGTGGAAAAAGGGATTAAATCTGCGGAAAAAATCATAGCAAAATTTGAAAAAAAAGGTAATGACATGAGCGCGGCCAACGCAATCGTAAAAGCATCACGCGCGAAATTGGATACATTAAAGGCTCTGATTAAAACTAAAGGATTTGATCCTGATGCCGCAGTAACTTTGCTGGAAGAATTAAGTGATCTCCGTGAAAATTTTGAAAATGCAGTAGAAGAAGAAACCGGCAAGAATCTTCACGGAAAAGATTCAGTTAACTTTTTCTCCGGCAAAACACCGGAAATGCCGAAAGAGTTAAAAGACTTCTCGAAAAACGGTTTTCCACAAGGCGAACCCGGAGACAGCGGATTTGAAAAATTAGATTTCTAAAATCATTTAATTTTACACATTCTATGAATATACGCTCGCTCGTAAGTTCAATCGCGGTATTAGGTATCTTATTTCAGATTCCGGTAGCATTCGCGGCGGATGCGCCATCTCAAGATTTTTTTGAAAATGCCTGGCAAGAAGCAGCGACTTCAACAAACTACAGCTTTTCCTGCACAGTCAGTTCAAGCGGGCCAAAAATACAGTCCGATGCTTCCCTCACCCCGGAGCAAAAAACGGTAGTTAATATCTCCTTGCAGACATTGAAGCGATACAAAAGTATAGTAAAAGGTACGTTTTTAAATGAGACGAAGTCCCTTTCTACAACCCAAGAAAAAGTAAACACACTCGGCATACTCGATCTCATGGCAGTCGGGCAGCTCACAATGGATCAGGCCCTTCAAAAAATAAAAAAGGCCTCAAAAAAAACATTACAATTCATATTGGTGGGTAACCAAACCTATTACAAAGGTGGAAAGACAAAATGGAAAACCTTTGAAAGCCCTGAATTTGCCGAGCAGGTATTCACAGGTACGAGCAACGACCCTGTCAGCGCACCCCTCAAAAAATCTTCCTTCGTCTACAAAAATGGATGGAAACCCGGCTCATCGAACGCTGCGGTTTACCTTGGTACCTTGACTGCCGAAGAGACAACTACGCTTCTTACTCCGTTTATGGGTGAGGAATTGGCCAAAACGAAAACCCCACTTTCCGTAAAGCTTTTTATCACTGGCGATGGGCACTTCAAAAAATATGAGGTGAAATCCAAGACTGATGTTGGAGCGCTATCCTTTACCGTCAAGGAAACTTGCACCATGAACTTCGGAAAGGCAAAAATAAAGGCTCCGGCCAAAGCAACAACAGTGGATGCAACAACCGGCCTTAACGAAATCATAGAATTGGGACAATTCCTCTAAGCAACGCTTTCGTCCACTAATTACACCATTATTTAACCCTCACAAAATATGGCTAAAGGTAACTACAGTCAAAGAAAAGAAAAAAAGAAACCAAAGCAAAAAAATGATAAGAAGAAATAATTCCTCAGTCCTATTCTATAAACCCTTCCACCTGCCTATTCCACAAACCCGAATACACTCCTCCTCCACGCAGCAATGATTCATGCGTGCCGCCTTCCACAATCCTCCCCTTCTCCAAAACAACAATCCTATCCATTATCCTCAAAGTCGAAAGCCTGTGAGCAATGGCAATCACGCTTTTACCGCGCATAAGTTTTGCCAAAGCGGACTGTACGGCAACCTCGCTCTCACTATCAAGTGAACTTGTAGCCTCATCCAACACCAAAATCGGCGCTGATTTCAAAAACGCGCGCGCTATGGCAACTCTTTGTCTTTGCCCTCCGGAAAGCCTGACTCCGCGCTCTCCAACGAACGTATCGTACCCATCAGGAAAAGATTTAATAAATTTATGAGCTTGCGCTTTTTTTGCAGCCTCAACAACGTCTTTACTCAAAGCTCTAAGATTGCCATACCTTATATTTTCCAAAATCGTACGATGAAACAAAGACACATCCTGCGGAACAAAAGCAATCTGTCTGCGCAAACTCTTGCGAGTAATATCTCGAATATCATGACCGTCAATAGTCACACTTCCGCCGGAAATATCATGATTTCTCATAAGCAAATCCGTCAGCGTAGTTTTCCCGGCACCGCTTACACCAACAATCCCCACCTTCTCCCCCGCCTTAACTTCCAAACAAAATTTATCAAACACAACCGTTTTCCCAAAATTAAAGAAAACGTCTTTAAAAACCAAATGCCCTTTTGATTTAGCCAGAATTTTTGCCCCGGGCTTATCTGTAATATCATATGGAACAATAAGCTCGGATAGCCCTTCCTCAATCTGACTGTAATCATCAATCGCATCAGTCATCTTGTGCCCGATAAAAAACAGCGATCGCGTCAAATCAACTGTCATCGAAATTATTAAAACCAAACTCCCGAGAGTCGCGTGCCCATTTTTCATCACATATATTGTGATAGATATCATTCCAAAAACAAAAATCGCCAACAGCACACCGTTTGCAAACAAAATCCACTCCGAAGCTATCCAACTTTTCAAATGTCTTTTTTGGTATTTTTCAATAAATGTCCCGACAAAATTACGCTCATATTTATGACGAGCGTTAGCATGCACAGTGGCAATATTCGACACAGTATCAACCATTTTCCCCTTCAGTTCGGAACCGGCCTTGGCAACAGCAAATGAAAGATGCTGTTTTTTCCTTACAACATAGTAATTAAAAGACAAAAACACTCCTATCCATATCACAAACAATACTCCAAGCATCTTATCAATGGACAAAACTATAACCACATTAACAATCAGCCCTATAATAAGAGGATAAAATTGCCAAAGAATATTTGAAAACATACTGCTGATACCTCTTGAAGCATTGCTGATTTTATTTACAAGAGACCCGGCAAATTTACGATTAAAATAAGCACGGCTATGTCCAATTAGATACTTAAATAAGTCCCTGGCCACAGTCGCTTCACTTTCTGTAATCAGACGCATTCCGGAGACACCGCTTAACCTCCAGACATTTTCAATAATAAAATATATTAATGGGAATGCAATAACCCAAAACCACAAAGAATCCATGGACACATCGCTAAAATCACTAGCCACCGCATTTGTAGCGGAATCTGTAAGCGCGCGCAAAACAAGCAAGAAAGCACCATCCAACAATTGAGCGAATGTAACAGCGAGCATAGCCAATATCGCCCATTTACGGCTTTTTTTAGCGACAAACCACATAAACGAAATTGGGTTTTGTGGAATCTTCATGACGCGACTATAACATCAAAAAACGCATGGCGCAACATGCGGACAGTAAAATTTTATTCCATACATGGGAAACTACGGACGAATATAATAATGAAATGCATTGGAAATCGGCCTCCCATCACGGTCCTTTTTGTCGACAGCCCCACGCCTTGAATTAACTTCAAACAACGTCCCTTGGCTTTTTTTAGTCAAACGCCCGCCCCCTTTAGTCCCATGAACAATAGCATTTATAACTTGTTTTTCGGTAACATCAATTCCATCCTTCGCCAACAACTCAGCCAAATTATACTTCGTAAACTTCGTGTCAAGACCAGCCCCAAACATAATCCACAAAATTTTCTCAAGCAAAGATCCAGGGCTAGCCATCTCAGCAATCCACTTCTCCATAGCCTCCAATCTGTTTTCGATTGAAAGATCAAGTCCGAGCTGAGACCCACGTCCATGCCTCATCCTCCTTATTGTAAACTCATTTTCTGCAGTATTTTTCAAAACTTCATTATCATTGCAAACCTTCTGGCCCCTTTCCATCCGCCTATTAACCTTTGCATTCATCAGTTTTAACTTCCATTCATTTTCAATCCTATAAACAAGCACGGATAAAGGTGAAAAAAAATTCTCATGCATAAATTTGGGAGGCGGGCTTTCAACGCCAAAAGCGCGAATAGCCACAATCCTCGAATCAATCCTGTTTCCCCTGCCATTTTTGGCAAGAACATCATAAATCTTTCTTGCTCTGCCATCCTTAAGAACATCAAAAAAACTTTCCCCAAACGACTGCAACATCATCTCCTCGTCCACAACTTCAACCGGATAAGACGGATGAGCCGGAACCAAATTATGAAACACAGAATTCCCCTCCCCGGATGGTCTTACATCAAGACTAAATTCACGCCCGCTCAATTCCGTTCTAAGCTGCTGCATCGTACAAACCAACATATCAAAATCAACAGCTTCCCCTGTCATTCTCTCTATATCTGCCTGAACATTCCTGGTCTTAAAATCACTCCTGGCCAACTTTTCTCCCATAGCGACCATAATATTCCTTCTCAAAGAACCATGAGTAATATTTCGGGAAAGCCACATTTTGAAAGCGGTGGATTTATTCGGAACAACAACCCTTGAAGCTCTCAAAGCGTTTTCATGCACAGACCTTAATATATCTCTAATCTCCGACGGTGAAGAACTCGCAACATCGACCCCGATTAACAGGGCCACTCCATCCCAAAAAGGCTTTTTACACAAAATCCTGGAATACGTATCAATATTCGTTAAATTCAATTCTTCAAGAGAGCTTATAAGCATCGCCAAAACAGCCCTTATTTCCGCCATAACATTCTTCACTTTTCCATCTTCAGACCGCGTAACACTATAAATTTTCCCCCTATTCGTCGACAACACCGCAACCAAAGGAGATGAGGAAAGATAATCTCCCTCCGCAGAAACACTCTCCTCCAAGTCGGAAAAATACTGATCTCTCGAAACAGAGGAAAGCCTTACGATCTTTCTTCTGTTATTTACTTCATCACCACCCGAATTAACATTTCTCTTATACCGCAAAGCTTCCGAAACTATACGAACACGATCGGAATCGCCATCTTCCAAATTCACCCCGGGTACACTATCATGATGTCTACCTTGTCCATACCTTAAACCCATATTTCAAAAAATTAGCTAGCAGGGAAGAAAGTTAATACATAAGAAAGATTGCTGTCAAGCTTTGTTCTCTAAAAAGGCCCCAATTTTTCCAATAATCTGTTAAATGGGGCCTTTCCAGAAAATTACCTATTGACAAAAGCGGTTTTTTCTTGTAGAGTCGTCCCAGGCGCAACAACCCTATTATTTATATACTATGAATAGTGATATTGAAAATCAGACTGGTGATAGAATTGAAACCTCGTGGGAAAAGTTTGTTCCCGGTCGTTATTTTGATACCTCCACTCCTTTGAATGTCCATTTGCAAGATAAACATGTGAATTTTGTTGAGCTTTCGCTTAGAGATTGTAAAAGGCTTGCAATTGTTTATTTTGATAAAGAGAGAAAACAGGTTTTTATTAAAGGACGTAGAGGAATTGAAATCCCTTTACTCGTAGAGCATGTTGAGAGTCCTTTTCTTGTCGGCAGCGAGGCGTCTAAAAATTATAAAGGATTTTTTGGCAATGCAAAAATAGAAATTTTGTCAAAACAATGCTTGGTTAGTGTTGTAGAATTTTGTAAAGATCTCAATGGAGTATTTTATCCGGTTGTGAAAATTTCGAGTAAAGGCGATAATTGCATCTATTGCATGGTGTTTCAAAATCCAGAACCAATTCCTCGGCCAAACGAGCAGCCTGAAACCGCAGGAATAATAAAATTTGTAAGTAGGGCTTTAAAAAACTGTTGCGCAAGATTTCCCGGCTCTCGAAAACCAAAGGGAGAATAAGCGGCCTCCTTTCTATTTACTGTAAAAGGCTAATCTATAATAAAATTTTGAATACGATCTATAAATTTAAATCGCAACGAGCGGCATTCCTTCCACAATATCAACCTGCACGCCCAATTCATCTCTAACAAAAGCCAATATTTTCTTAACAGTTGCTTCAATATCTTTGCGTTCAACGTCATCCAACTCCTCCAAGTCCCTAGTCACAGGATCAACCTTTTGACCAAAAGACAATTCCATAAACAAACTCTGCACCACTATATTTACCAAATAAACCGCAAGATATAATTTAGCCGGCTTCGCGCCGAGACTCGTACTCACAAAATGATTCATCGGAACATTTGGAAATCCCAAAATTTCCTCCCACGTCGGTCCGACAAGATATCTCTGTTGAATATCCGCGGGCATTATACCCACAGCTCTGGCAATAGCTTCCGCGAGAGTAGTAAGGGGAACGCGTTCTTGTCCCTCTTCTCCACCCGGATCATTTGAAGGTCCGCCAATAAACATAAACAAACATTAAAATTTACCAAGGCCCTATTCTAAGCCAAAAATCCAACAAGTCAATATGCATTCCGACTATAGCCCTACCTCAACCTGGCCTCCCTGAAGAAAAAATCATCGGTACTCCCGGCAATAAAATCAACAACCGCCTGATAAGGCTTGTATTCATCATCAACATGCCACATTCTATCAAAATATTCTCCCATATCATGTTCTTCTCCAAAATAATGCTGCACAATCGAACAATCGCTATGCCCGTCAGGATCTCGTAAAGCCTCCAAATATTTTTTAAATAAAAATACCATTTGTCCCTCTATTTTTGCTTGTGAAGGCAAATTCATCCTGCCTCCGCTATCCCCGGATTTTATCATTTCATTTACTCTTAAATATAAGGGATACAAAAATTCTCTTTTGAATCTCAGCAAAATCTCAGCAACTTCCTTGCTATATCCGACACTTTCCTTCCCATAACTGTGCAACACCAAATCATTCACAAGATTATGAATCATATCGGAGCCGCATTTCCCAAGCCTTCGTTTGACATATCCCGGCAAATCTCCTCGCTTAACGACTCCAAGCCTTACCATGTCGTCAAAATCACCAGGACAATATTGCAATGAATCCGCCAAAAAAACTATACACGCCTCGATTGTTGCCGGAGCGATTACAACTTTTTTAACAGCGCTCTGAACAGCTTTAATATGTTTATCCACAGCATCGGGATTGTTTTTATCTCCTTCAAAACGCACTTTCCCGGAAGCTCTTATAACTCCCCTAATATATCTTT
>CAYHSM010000063.1:0-7674 GCA_964359325.1 uncultured Candidatus Peribacteria bacterium | reverse complement strand
ACCTGATTGCTGAAGTCTAGCGTGACGGTAAAATTTACAAGCAAGAGTATAAAAGGGGAGATTCAACATGCGAAGTTAAAGTCATAGGCAATACACAAAAACGCGGGACTAAGATTATTTTTTATCCTGATAAAGAGATTTTTGACACTACTGAATTCACTTTTCAGACTGTTTTAAATCGTATGCGCCAACAGGCTTATTTGACTAAAGGAGTTACGATTTTAGTGACGGATGAGCGCGTCGACAGCAATTATCGTTTTTATTTTGAAGGTGGAATTAAATCTTACGTTCAGCATCTAAATAAAAGCAAAGAGGTGATTGGCGATGTTGTTTATATTGAAAAAGAGGTGCCGGAAGGAGTAATTGAAGTCGCTTTACAATATAATACTTCTTTTCAAGAGATTATTTATACTTTTGCAAATAATATTCATACGGTTGATGGGGGTATGCATCTTACCGGTTTTAAATCCGCGCTTACGCGTACCATTAATAATTACGCTCGCAAGAATGAAATTTTGAAAGAGAAAGATGATAATCTGATGGCAGATGATGTAAGAGAAGGATTAACCGCTATTGTTTCTGTTAAATTGGCTGATCCGCAATTTGAAGGTCAGACAAAAGGTAAACTTGGGAATGCTGAGATGAGAACCGCTGTTGAAACTGTTTTTGCCGAGGCTTTTGCGGAATATATGGAAGAACATCCCGCTGACGGGCGCGGAATTGTAGGCAAATGTACTTTGGCGGCAAGGGCTCGTATAGCCGCTCGCGCAGCTCGCGATACTGTTATTCGCAAAGGGGCTCTCGAAGGTATGACTCTTCCGGGTAAATTGGCTGATTGTTCCAGTAGAGATCCTTCCCAGTCTGAATTGTTTATAGTTGAGGGAGATTCAGCCGGAGGTAGCGCCAAACAGGGTCGCGACAGACATACTCAAGCTATTTTGCCTTTGCGCGGTAAGATTTTGAATGTTGAACAGTCGCGTTTGGATAAGATTTTGGCGAATAATGAGGTTAAAAATTTGATAATCGCTATGGGCGTTGGCATCGGTGAAACTTTTGATATTGCCAGATTGCGTTACCATAAAGTTGTTATTATGACTGATGCGGATGTTGACGGTGCGCATATAAGAACTCTTATTCTTACTTTGTTTTATCGTTATTTTAAGGCTTTGATTGATGGTGGATATATTTATATCGCCCAGCCGCCTTTATATAGGATTGCCCAGGGCAAGGCTTCACATTATGTGTTCACGGACGAGGAGAAACACAAAATGATTAAAAGTTTTGGAAAAGATGCCAAATATTCTATTCAACGCTATAAAGGTCTTGGTGAAATGAATCCGGATCAGCTGTGGGAAACCACTATGGATCCCAAGAATCGCATGATGCTCAAAGTTACAATTGATGATGCGGAAAAAGCTGATCAGGTATTTGATACTTTAATGGGAGCTGAGGTTATTCCGCGCAAGAAATTCATTCAAGCTTATGCTAAAAAAGTAAAGAATTTAGACATTTAATCTATATAAAGGAGGTGATTTATACATGAAAGTAACAATTTGGAAAAGCGACAAAGAGTCCAATGAAAGGGCTATTACTCGTTTTAATAAAAAGGTTCAGGCCAGTAGGAAACTCCTTGAGGTACGTGGCAAGAGATATCATACGAAACCTGAAAATAAGCGTCATGCTCGCAAAAGAGCGATTATGCGCGACCATTATCGAGCTGCGAGAGAAAAGAGTAAGTTCTATTAAAAGGTAATGAAGATCAATGAAGCCTTGAAATTCGGTATGGATTTTTTAAGCCGGCGTGAAAACGTTTTGCTTGATTGTGAAGTGCTGTTGGCGAATGTGCTTGGAGTTGATATGGAATATTTAATCGCTCATAGCGATGAGGAGGTTGATCATGATTTATTCGAGCTTTTTTGCGTTTATTTAAAGAAGATTAAGGATGGATGTCCAGTGGCTTATATTGTTAAAGAAAAAGAATTTTACGGTTTGAATTTTTACGTTGATAATCGCGTGCTTGTCCCGCGGCCCGAAACGGAAATGCTTGTTGAAAAAGTTTTACGGTTTTTGAAATCCAATGCGGAGGAGGGGAGGCGTTTTAGAGTTTTGGACGTTGGGACCGGCAGTGGGAATATTGCGATTTCACTTGCCAAAAATTTTGATGCTCAGGAGGTGGTGGCTCTTGATGTAAGTGAGGGCGCTATAGAGATTGCGAAGATTAATATTGAACAGCATAGCGTTGAGGATAAGGTTGAGGTTTATCAAAGCGATCTTTTAGAGGCTATAGAGGATAATGAAAATTTTGATGTAATAGTTGCGAATTTACCGTATATTGGTAAAGTTAAAAATAATGATGTTGATGAGAATGTGAGAAAATATGAGCCTGGTGATGCTTTGTTTGCTGGGGATGATGGTCTGGAGTTGTATAAAAAAATGTTTCAACAGATTGTTGATAAAGGGGTCGGGTACAGGCTGATAGTTGGGGAATTTGGCTCTATGCAGAGGAAAGATTTGGAAGCATTGTTGAATAAATATTTTGAACGTAAATGGGGGATTGAGCGGGATTTGGAGGGGCGAGATAGAATGTTTGTAGTTGAGGATTGAGCTTATTGTTGACATGAGCTATTTTAGCAGTATAGAATTGCCACTAAAATAAAGTCTATGTTTTTATGAATAAACAACTGATTGTAGATTTAAGCGGGAACATTGGCCTTGATTCTCATTCCAAAATGTATCTGCAATCTCCGGAAGGAATAGAGCAGGTGACTCTTATGTCCCCGGAGCAAATTGATCTTTATTCGAGAGCGGTTCCCGGGCAAAATTCGGAAATACAAAAATTGGCCGAAATAACAGCAATTGCACAGAGGTGTCGTGATAGAATAGCAGATCTTACCGATGCTGTAGTTTTGATTAATACACTCGGTGGTACTGGTATAATGCGTGCTACTCTTGGGTGGATAAAAAAAATAATTACAGATAATCATGGAAGAATGATCAGTGTAGTGGCTCAGGATGCGAAAAGTCTTGGAGCAATGGCGGCATACATGACGGATGAAATACTGTGTTTGAGAGACAGCCGTTTTATGTGGCATACAGTGAAGCATGATTCGAGATGCGGCTCATTAGATGAAACAGCTGGAGTTAATGGAATGTCTCCGGGAGAAGTGCTGGAAAGTAGGAGAGTTAAAAATAGATTCGATATGCTTCATTTGTTGATGTTTTTAACTAAATCCGGAAATCCTATTCCTGAAAATTTGCGAAAACGGCTTGTTTCTTCTCTTTATGTTGATGAAGCAGCTTTTGAACAGGATGCGGAAATAGTGCGACAATCTCAAAGAGGAGAAGCTGCTGAATTTACTGCGAAAGATTTATATAAATCTGACGGGGCATTTACGGCAACGGGACGCGAACTTGAACAAGCAAATTTAGTTGTAGCGAAAACAACTGTAGAAGAACTTGTGCAAGAAGTAAGGAAAAGAGGTCTCAATGTAGCCTTTCCTTCTTTGGAAACTCCTCAAGATAAATTTTTTTTAATGGCAGCATTGAACGAAAGAGCGCGTGCGCGAAGTTTAAAAGTGAAGTTTTTTATTGATTCGGATGGGGATATAAGTGCAAAAAATTTGCCGGGATTTTCCGATGAAAAACAACAAAGAAACCTTAGAAGAGCTGTGGCTATGATGCAGGAATTATTGGGAGAAAAAGTTGGAACTTTGGAATACATGCTTCCTGCAAGTCTCTAGATTTAAGTTGTGTTTTTACTATTGGATAGCTAGAATTCTCCAGGGAAAGTTTTTTTATGTTTGGTTATGTTCGATAAACTCGAAAAATTGGAAAAAGAGTATTTGGAAATTCAAGCCAAGCTGTCTGATTCTGCGATAATTGCTGATCAAAATCAGTATAAAATTTTGTCGCGCCGTTATAAGTCTTTGCAGCACGCTGCTGATCTTGCACAGAGGTATCGTAAAACTTTGGCTGATAAAAATGAGGCGGATGAAATTCTTAAAACCGAAAAAGATAGCGAAATGAAAGAATTGGCTGAGTCACAATTAAAAGACGCGTCACAGACTTTGATAAAATTGAATGAAGAAGCAAAGGTTGAGCTTTTGCCTAAAGATCCAAATGATTCCAAGGATTGTATTATGGAAATCAGAGCCGGAGCCGGTGGTGACGAGGCTGCAAATTTTGCAGGAGAGTTGGCCAGAATGTATTTTAGATATGCGGAAAATAACAATCTGAACATTGAATTGATGAGTAAAAGCGAGGGGGCGCCCGGTTGTATAAAAGAAGTTATTTTTGCTGTTCGCGGAGAAAATCCTTTTGGAAAAATGAAATATGAAAGCGGTGTTCATCGTGTGCAACGCGTTCCGACTACTGAGGCGCAGGGAAGAATTCATACGTCTACTGCTTCGGTGGCTGTTTTGCCGGAAGCTGAAGAGGTGGATGTTGAAATTAAAGATGGCGATTTGAAAATCGATGTTTTCAGATCCGGCGGTCCAGGAGGGCAATCTGTAAATACCACGGATTCCGCTGTGAGGATCACACACGTTCCTAGCGGTTTGGTTGTCACTTGTCAGGATGAAAAATCCCAGCTTAAAAATAAAGCTAAGGCAATGAATGTTTTGCGCACTCGTTTGTATGATTTGGAAATGGATAGGATTCGCAAAGAACGCGGAGATGCGCGTTCAAGTCAAATCGGCACCGGTGATCGCAGCGAAAAAATTCGAACTTATAATTTTCCTCAAGATCGTTTGACAGATCATCGCATTCATGAAAACTGGAGTAATCTTCCGGGGATTATGGCAGGGGATATTGGCGATATTATAGAGACTTTGAGCAAAGCGGATCAGGAGAAAATGTTGGCTACAAAATGACAGCCCAGGGATTTTTTGCGGGCGTATGCCGCTTTTAATATGAGTAGGCTGACTTGAGCCATGTTTTTGGCTTCGGCGATTTCCTGGTTGGTTTTGTGGATTTTTTCCAGTTTTTTTGAAATTTCAGTCAGTGCCGGAATTGCGATTTTTTTTATATTTTGAAGATTTCTTACAATACCGGCATATTCCCACATGATTTTTCGGATTTGTTTCTTTAAAGTTTGAGCGATTTTGGTTTGTGAAGAGGTGAGTGGTAGGAGTTTTGGAGTTGGTGGAGTGAAGGTCTGCCCGGGCAGACTTTTAGTAAGCAGTTTTTCCAAAATTTGATTACTAAAAACCAGGGCTTCCAGTAGCGAATTTGATGCTAACCGATTTGCCCCGTGTACTCCGGTGCATGTCATTTCTCCAAATGCAAATAAATTTTTTATATTTGTGCGGCCATGTAAATTCGTGACGACTCCTCCGCATAAATAATGCGCCGCCGGTGTTATTGGGATTTTATCTTTTGCCATGTCTATGCCGAATCCCAAGAGTTTCGCGTAAATTCTTGGGAATCTTTTTTTGAGATAGTCTTTGCTTTTATGAGTGATGTCCAGGAATACCGGACCGTTTTTTAGTTGTTTGGCGATTTCTCTGGCAACGATGCTTCGCGGGGCAAGGTCCTGCATCGGATGTTTGTTTTTCATAAATCTCTCTCCTTTGCTGTTTATGAGTTTTGCGCCTTCACCGCGTACTGTTTCGGATATTAAGAATCTCGGTGTGATTTTTTTTGCAAGCGCTGATGGATGGAATTGGATGAATTCCATATCTTTTGTATTGCAGCCTGCGTTTACGGCCATGGCTATGCCATCTCCTGTCGCGATTGGTGGGTTTGTGGTGTTTGAAAATAATTGTCCGATTCCTCCTGTTGCTAAGATTGTTTGGTCGGCAAATATGTTTTCGATTTTATTTTTGCGGATGATTTGTGCTCCGTAGCAGGTTTTATTTTTTACGATTAGTTCCAGTGCAAAACTATCTTCTAAAATTGTTATGTTTAAGTGTTCTTTAACTCTTTTTACAAGTATTTTTTCTATTTCTTGGCCTGTGTGGTCGCCGACGTATGCGATTCTTCTTTTGTGATGACCTCCTTCCTGTGTAAGTTTGAGTTCTCCTTTTTCTTTTTCGAATTTAACTCCCAAATCAATGAGTCTGTAAATTGCGTCCGTTGATCTTTCAACCATGAATTTTACAGATGTTTTATTATTGTGATATGCGCCTGCTTCGAGAGTGTCTTTGACGTGTTGTTCCACGTCATCCGTTTTGTCCAGAATTGCTGCGATGCCTCCTTGAGCGAAGTTTGTACTGCTGTCGATGATTTTTTTCTTTGTAACTAATGTGACTTTGCCCTTTTTTGCCGCTTGCAGTGCAAAATTGAGGCCTGAAATTCCGGAGCCGATTACCAGGAAGTTAGTTTTGATCATGGCTATTTTAAAGATTTTTTTGCTTCGGCTTTTTTAATAAAATTCTGTTTAGTGATCACTGATCGTCCAAGACGTTCTTCAAGTTTCTTGCGAGCGCCTCCGGCAATGTCACCTCCGGCGTTTGCGTCACTTTTTAGTTTGTGGATTCCTTTTGAATTTTCATTACGATGAATTTCCGTTGTAGCGCGTTCTCCAAGCATATTGAAAATTAATTCCAAATCTGTCATGTGATCTCTCAGGTTTTCCTGTTTAAGTTTTTTTAATTTTTTATATTCATTCGGTGTTATTCCAAAAGTTGCCTTAGAGATTTCTGCTGTTAGAATGCCATATTCCAATCCTTCTTTTGCTCCTCTTTTTTGCCATTCTTCGGTTAATTCTTCACGTATTGCAATCCCTCGCATCCTTTTTTCAATCCACGCATCGGAATATCCTTTTGCTTTATAAATTGCTCTAGTTCTTTTTGTTGCCAATTCTGGATCTTCGATCTCCTGAATCCTTTCATATCCGACTTTTGCGAGCCAGCGCTTGAATGGTTCGGCTTTTGGGGATGGGATTGATTGGATAAGACGAAAAATGCCCTCGGTATTCCAGCAATATGCCTTCTGTTTTCCCCCCTGAGTTTCGATCTCTAGCATAAGTGGTGGTACAATTTGTACCTCCCCTTTGTTGGTTAACTTTTCTAATCCCGGATCTCTCTCTTTTAAGCGCTTAAAATATTGTGCCGGATCTGTAGAATCCGTCAGAGTCTCAATTACATCATTGATCACAAACCACCATTCATTTTGAAACAGTGTTTTTCGTATTTTTCTGCCATTGAATAGGGCGATTTTCGCAGAATTTGTTTGAGTATTTTCCATAATATTCTGGTTATTTTTTATGTCGCCATTATAGGTGAGTGCACACTCACTGTCAATGTTTTTTTATTATACCGGTGATGCCGAGAGTCCGTGTATCTAATAGTCTGTGGTGAGTTGGTATTCAGAAAGATCTTTAAATATGGTATAATTATAAGATTATTATAACTAAAATTATGACAGGAAAAGGTGGCAAGGAGAAGCCCAAACCAAAAACGCCTGAAAAACCGTCGAAGGATGCAGGCAGCAAGAAAAAACTGTTAACTTTTTCAGATGTAGTTTCCGGAAAGATGTTTTCAGAGGGGCTTGCGGACATTGCGGATAAAACAGGTTTGTCATTGGTTGGCGAGCTGAAAAATAAGGTTGAGAAGGAAGTGAATGTAGCAATGGTTAGATCTTATATAAAGGGAGCTAGAGACTTTGAAGCGGCATTATCCGTATTTATTCCTGAAGAAACTCGGCTCAATTTCCAGGTAGGGCCTTCATTAA
>CAYHSM010000062.1:0-7818 GCA_964359325.1 uncultured Candidatus Peribacteria bacterium | reverse complement strand
GGGAGAGTCGAACTCCCAACTACGCTATGCCATAGCGCCGTTTTACCGCTAAACTATGACCCCAAGTTATTTTTGCCTGAACAGCTTATTTTATTTTAGATTCTTTTTCAAGACTGTTATTGGGAATTTTATCGTGGCATTATAAATGCGTTTTGAGCGGGACGGCTGCTGAATTAAGCGATATACCCATTCCAATCCGATTTTTTGCATCCATTTTGGAGCTCTTTTGCGGACGCACGCAATGAAGTCAAAACTTCCGCCGACGCCCATACTTAATTTTACATTATTTAAATTTTTAAGATTTTTGGAAATCCAAATTTCTTGTTTTGGCGCTCCAAAAGCCACAAATAAAATTTCCGCGCCTGAGTCGTTGATTTTTTTGATGATCAAGTTTTTTTCTTTTTCTTCCGGAGATCCGCTATATACTCCGGTAATTTTTAATCCGGCGTATTTATTTTCCAGGATTGTTTTAACTTTTTCAGCTATACCTTCCTCCGCTCCCAAAAGAAATATTTTCAAATTTTTTTTTGCAGCTTTTTCGCAAATTTTTTCCATCAAATCCACTCCCGTAACTCTTTGCAGTGATCCTTTCTTTAAATATTTTGCAGCCCAGATTATGCCTATTCCATCTGGAATATTCATTGCGGAACCATTTAATATTTTCGAAAATTCCTCGTTTTTTTGGGCTTCGAGAACAATCTCCGGATTTGGCGTGCAAATGTAATGTTGTTCTTTGTCTTTGGCAAATTCCAGAGCTTTGTTAGCGGCTTCTTCCAAAGTAACTTTATCGAATCTGACTCCCAAAATTTCTACTGTTTCTGACATATAAAAATTAAATTGTTATTCTTATGTTCTTCTAAAATTTTAAATCCGTTTTTTTGCAATAAATTTTTCAGTTCGTGTGCTTTAAAGGCATAATAATATCTTTTTACTCCTGTTTTCCCCCAGGGGATGAAAGTGTCGCGCCAATCATATTTGCCAAATGATAATATATGTCTAATCCGAGCCTGCCAAATGTATTTTTTGTATTTTTTTTGAAATAAATTCCAAACACTTATTATAAAAATGCCATCTTTTTTAAGAATACGATGTATTTCCGTCAGAGATTTTTGACGCAGTTTGGAAGAGGGGAGGTGATGGAAGGATGCGATTGCCAGAGCTATATCTATGTTTGATTTTTCAAGAGGAATTTTCAGAATGTCACCTTGGATAAATTTTGCGGAGGTGGTGTTCGCTTCGCTCAAGCTCGGCTCGCTACGCGACTTCGTCGCATGTTCCAGTAACTTTTCATTATTATCAATACCTATGTAATGAATTTTTCTGTGTTTTTTTATGAATTTGTAAAATCTGCCATTGCCGCAGCCGAGATCAGCAATTTTTTGCCCATTTTCAATATATTTGATAAATAAATCAAATTCGTCCCAATCTTTTTTTCTTGTTTCATCAAATTCTTCAGCTATCTTTGTATAATCTTTTATAACTTTTTTAAGAATCTGTTTCGCTGTTTTGTTGTTCATATCCTTACTATATGCTAAAATTTGCTTTGCTATAAGGGCTTTTTTATGGATTTCTCAAAAATCAATTTGGCTGATAATCAGCAGCTTGCACGTTTGATTATTGAAGAGGCTAATAACCGGAATTTTAAAAATCGACATGATTTTGAGAAATTTCGTAATTCTTTGACGAAAGAACATAAGGGACGAATTTTTCATAATTTATATTTTATCAAAGCTTATAATGATCTTTTGTGCGAGAAAAAAATCGTATCAAATCCGGAGCTGCTTAATTTAATTCGGAAACGCAGTGTGCGAACTTTGAGTGGAGTTGCGCCGGTTACTGTTATGACTAAGCCTTTTCCTTGTCCAGGGAAATGTATTTATTGTCCGACTGACGTACGTATGCCAAAAAGTTATCTTCCTTCTCAGCCTGCTGCTCAGAGGGCTTTTAGGCAGCGTTTTAATCCTTATACTCAGGTTTTTGTCAGGCTAAAGGCTTTGTATATGACAGGTCATGAGATTTCCAAAGTTGAATTGCGCATTATTGGCGGCACTTGGAGCTTTTATCTCAAATCTTATCAAACGTGGTTTCTCAAAAATTGTCTTATTGCGCTTAACGAGTTTCATCGTCAAATCGGCACTGCTGGTAAAATGGAAAATATTTTGGAAAAGAAAACAATCAAAAGTCCTTATGGTACTGATGTTGTGAATACGGTTATTTTAAAACCTTTGAATCGGCCAGCCAAGAATTTTCAGGATGTTATTAAAGAAAATGAAACTTCCGATATCCGTTGTATTGGAATTAATGTTGAGACGAGGCCTGATTTTATTGATGAAAATGAAATTAGGAGAATGCGTCATTTGGGTATTACAAAGGTGGAAATTGGTGTTCAAACCACTGATGACAGAGTGCAGATATTAACTCAAAGAGGACATGATCTGCAGTGTGTGCGGCATGCGACGGCTTTACTCAAAGATGCGGGTTTTAAGATCGGTTATCATATGATGCCTAATCTTCCCGGTTCTACCGTAGCGATTGATAAACGCATGATTGGCGAACTTTTTTCCGATGATAAATATCAGCCGGATTATTTGAAAATTTATCCGTGCGTTGTTTTGTCCAAATCCGTTTTGGCTTTACGTTATAGAAAAGGTTTATTTACGCCTTATGACAATAAGACTTTGGAGGATATTTTACTGGAAGAAATAAAATCCGTGCCTGAGTGGTGTCGTATAGATAGGATTGCGCGCGATATCCCTTCCACTGATATAGAAGCCGGATTTAAGGCCTCAAATATCAGGCAAATTTTGGAGGAACGTTTGCGCAAACATGGAACTCCATCCCGAGATATCCGTTCGCGCGAAATAAAAGATACATCTATAAATATTGATGATGTTAAGTTAATTTCCAGAGAATATCAGGCGAGTGGCGGTAAAGAATACTTTTTTTCTTTTGAAGATCAAAAACAGGATAAATTGATTGCTTTGCTGAGACTTCGTTTTCCTAAAGATGTTGTTTTGGATGAGATTAAGGGTGCCGCTTTGGTTCGCGAAATTCATGTTTATGGCAAACAAATTGCTATTGGCAAACATGCAGTGGGGGATAAGCAGCATGTTGGATGGGGTACAAAATTAATGAATGAAGCCGAAAGAATTGCAAAAGAAGCCGGTTATAAAAAAATGGCTGTGATTGCCGGGATTGGTACGCGAGAATATTATAGGAAGAAGGGTTATAGGTTAGTGGGTACTTATATGGTTAAATTGATTTAGATTTTTGAAATTCAATAATTTTTTCATCATTTGAAACGATTAAATAGATTGTATCTGTTGGCATGGTATGTAAGTTATGCCATAATTTGTACAGTTGAATTGTGCCAACCTCTATTAAAAGGCTTTTCTCTGATTTTTTATACACGCCTAAATCAGCTCTTCCATAATTAAGCGTAGGTTCCCGCTCTACATCAAACCCCATGAGTTTAAAATGTTTTTCAATTTTTTCCATAGTTTTACTGTGCCAGTCTGACCCGTGATAGATATTTTTTTTAGCTTCAGTTTTTAACCAGAAATTTTCTAAGTTTGATGCTTTAATGATTTCGCATGCTTTAATATCTCCATATATGATCATTAATGCTATTTTTCTTAATAAACACGTTTTGCAAACTATATTTCCTCCATGATCCTTTTCTTTATCAGGAAAAAATCTATCTATATTATTTTCCAGCCACCTCATTTCCTCAATTATCTGTTTTTCTACTTGATTCCAAGATTGACATGTTTTTAGTATTCTTTTTTTCATAAATTTTGTTTGTGAAATTATTTATTATTTAATCCATGGAATTTTCTGTGAATATCTCTTAATTGTTTGTTTGTTACATGTGCATATATTTGGGTCGCAGAGATATCTTTGTGGCCTAAAAATTCTTGTAATACTTTTAAGTCTACTCCTTTTGCCAAAAGATCTGTTGCAAAGCTGTGGCGCATTACGTGGGGAGTGGTATTTGCTGGTAAACCTGCATTTAGAGCGTATTTTTTTATCATAGTTTGGACGTAGCGCATGCTCAGGCGGTCAGGAGAATCTTTTCTTGCGCGATAATTTATGAATAGGGCTTTTTTTTTGTCATCATTTCTTGTACACACATATTTTTTCAGCCATTTCATTGCTCTTTCAGAGATATATACTGTACGCGTCCGTCCGCCTTTACCGGTAATGCTCAATTCCATATCGCTGTCTGCTTTTTCAATTTTTATTTGCTCTACGTTTAGTTGTATTAACTCCGATATACGCATTCCTGTTGAAAAAAAGGTTTCCAATATCGTTCTGTCTCTCAATCCTTTTTTGGTACTTACGTCTGGCATTGAGAGCAATTTCTCAATTTGTTTTATATTAAGAAATCTTACCTCTCTGTCGTCTTTATTGCGTGCAAGTTTAATTTTTCCCGAAGGTAATGCTAAAATATCTCTTTCTGCAAAAAAGGTCATTAAATTCCTTAAGGCGATGAGGTAGTAATTTTGTGTGCTTTTTTTAAGTCCCTTGGCTTTTGTTCCATTACATTGGCGTGATAGATATACTCTATATCGCCATACAATTGAGGAGGAGAGTTCGTGTGGTCTTATATTTTCTAAATTTTCTTTTTTTAACCAGTATAAAAATTTCTCCAAAAATCTTTTATAATTTTCCTGTGTTTTAGAGGATAATCCTTGCTCAATGTCTATCCAATCAAGAAAATCTGTTACATGTTGCATAAGTGGTTTTTGACTTTTGTTCATTTTGAGTGTGATTAAATGATAGTTCGCATAATTCAACTTAAGCGAACCATCATAATTGTATTTTAATCTACGATTTTTTTCATGTCAATTTTATTATTGCTCATTTCCTGTATTAGATTTGACAATTATTTTTTTTTATTCTTTTTGATTTGTTGTTAATTTCTTCAGCTTTTGTAATTTAGATTTTGTGGTGATTTAGAACTTGCCAGCTTCCTATAAGATTTAACATATTGAAAAGCATTTATTTGCGTTTTAACGCGTTTTTTAAAAAAAGACGGGGTTTATGTCGTCCGTGGAAGATTTTTTATATTTGATGTTTATTCGTGTAAATTTTAAAAATTTTTCAATCCTGAATGTAAATTTCTGTTAATTCCGCAATTTTTTCAGCTAATTTCGAATTATTTTTTAATAATGGATCTTTGTCTATAATTTTTTGTGCGCTTTGTCTGGCTTTTTCAATGGTTTTAAAATCTGTCAAGCTGGCCATTTTTAAATCCGGAATACCACTTTGCCTAATACCATAAATTTCGCCAGGGCCGCGTAATTCCAAATCGATTTCAGCCAATTTAAAGCCGCTGGAATATTTTTCCATTGATTTCATCCTGGTTGTGCCTTCTTCCGATAACGCTCCCGTGAACAGGAAACAATAGGATTTATGCTCTCCCCTGCCAACTCTGCCTCTAAATTGATGTAATTGTGCTAAGCCAAAACGTTCCGACCCTTCAATTATCATAATTGTGGCATTTGGGACATCTATTCCGACTTCAATTACCGATGTTGATACCAAAATGTTTATTTTATTATCCTTAAAATCAGCCATTATTTTGTCTTTTTCTTCTTGTTTGAGTCTGCCGTGGAGTAAACCAAGCTTTAGATCCGGAAAGATATGTTCGCTTAGAAAAGCATACTCTTTCATAACCGATTTAACCTCAAGAATATCAGATTCATCGATCAGAGGGCATATTATAAAGGTTTGGCGGCCTTTTTTAACCTGATCTTCAACCCAATGATAAGCTTCCATACGTTTGGATTCCGGAACAACTCTTGTAAGTATTTCTTGACGTCCTTTTGGCATTTCATCAATAATTGAAAGATCCTGATCACCATAAATTGTTATTGCCAATGTGCGCGGAATCGGAGTAGCTGTCATGCTGAGCAAGTGCGGAGAACCGTAACTTTTTAGAATTTCTCTTTGTTTAACTCCAAAGCGGTGTTGTTCATCTATTATTGCCAGCCCAAGATTTTTAAAACCGATTCCTTCCTGAATTAAAGCGTGAGTTCCTATTACCATATCAACTGTTCCGGTTTTCATTTGGCGGATGATTTCTTCTTTTTGTTTTTTAGTTGTGCTTCCTGCAATAAATTGAATGTTTAGGCTGTATTTTGACAATACTTTTATAAAAGTTTGATAATGTTGTTTGGCGAGAATTTCTGTTGGGGCCATGACTGTTACCTGATAGCTGTTTTTTATTACATTTAAAGCTGCTAAAGCGGCTACAATCGTTTTGCCGGAGCCAACATCTCCTTGAAGCAGGCGTGACATCGGGAATGGTTGTTGCAGATCTTCAAAAATTTCTTTTAAGACTCTTTTTTGCGCATTGGTAAGTTCGAATTCCAGCGATTTGAGACAATCTTTTAAAACATCGTTTTTCATTTCTATTTTTTTGGAAAATGGCTCCGCTTCGCTTCGCCAGTGCCATTTTTTTTGCAGTACTTTAAGTTGGAGCAAAAATAGTTCATCAAAAGCCAAACGATCGCGCGCTTTTAACAAAAGCGCATCATTTTCCGGGAAATGCACATTTTTAATTGCTGTTTGGTAATCTATTAAGCCATGTTCTTTTATAACTTCTTCAGGTAAATATTCTTCAAACAAACTTATCCATTCATCAACCAGTGGTTTCAATTTTTCACGCAGCCACTTGGAACTCAAACCTTCCGTTTCGTGGTAAACCGGTACAATACGTCCCGTGTGAATCTGCTCTTCATAATCTTTGACGACTTCGTAAGATGGATTTGAAAGAGAGATTTTTCCAAGTGCAAATTTAACTTTTCCACTTAAAATTATATCTTTTTTGCGCGGTAACATCCTTACAAGATGCGGCTGATTAAACCATATTACTTCGATGGAACCCGTATCATCCGTAAAAAGTCCGCGTGTTATTTTTTTTCCGTATTTTGTATGGATATTAAAAAGATTTGTAAGTTGACCTCTTATAACATTTATCTGATCTGTTCTAATGTCTATTATTTTCGTGAACTGCGAAGCGTCGTTGTAGTCCCGTGGAAAATATAACAAAATGTCTTTAACAGTCTTTACTCCTAAAGAATCCAGGAGTGAGAGGTGTTTTTTTGTAGTCCTTAAGATATTTGCTAAATTGCTATTTAGCATTGTCTTTGATTTTTAGGAATTTGCGCTTGCCCACTTGCAAAAGCCTTTCTTTTGAAATATCAATTTCTTCCTCAAATGACGCGATTTTGTCACCATCAACTCTTACTCCCCCACCTTCGATTAGTCTGCGAGCTTCTCCTTTTGAGCTTGTAAGTTTGCTATCCGCCAAAAGTTCTACAATATTATATTTTGATTTTGGAAATTTTTTAACAGGAATATTTTCCGGCAAACCTTTATTTGCGAAAATTTCTATGAATTCGGATTCCGCTTGTTTTGCTGCTTTTGAATCGTGGTAAAGAGTAACAATCTCTTTTGCGAGACGCATTTTTACGTTGCGAGGATTTTTACCTTGTTCGAGAGATTTTTTGATTTTGCCTATTTCTTCCAAACTGACATTTGTTGTCAATTCAAAATAATCCAGAATCAGATGATCTGGAACAGACATGGTTTTTCCATACATATCTTTTGGAGATTCATTCACTCCAATATAGTTGTTTAGACTCTTGCCCATTTTATCCTTGCCGTCCGTACCTATCAAAAGAGGCACTGTAAGAATATTTTGTGGCTCTTGTCCATAATCTTTTTGAATGACACGGCCTGCTAGCAAATTAAAGGTTTGATCTGTACCGCCAAGTTCCAAGTCTGATTTTAAAGCTACAGAATCGT
>CAYHSM010000061.1:0-7851 GCA_964359325.1 uncultured Candidatus Peribacteria bacterium | reverse complement strand
GGACGAGGTGATTTTTTTGAACATAGTGGTTAGGATTTTTTTTGTTTTCATTTTTATTTTTGTAATTTAATAAGAAAAGAACACCAAAATTATACCACGTCAAACAGGCAAGAGCAAGTCAAAATGGGGATAATCCATACTGTTAAAGTCAAGATTAAACAACCAAAAAAGCTCTGAAAAACGCCAGCTAGTAGCAAAAGCAAAGCAAATATGGAGTTTCTTTGTGTTTCCCGAATGAATCAGAAAAATCTCCCCATCAGACCCTGCAACAAACTTTGCAATGTTCCAAGTGAATACATCAAAGAACCCACAAAAACAAAAACTCCCAAAACAACTATAAAAGTATTGGTTCCACCGACTCCGAAGATTTTTTCCGCAAAACCGACATCTCCAATAAATTCCTTGATCGACCGTCTATAATAAAGGATAACGAAAGCAAGAGGAAGTCCTATAATGGCGGCAAGAATACGATCCATGAGGGTTTTATTTATTGGAATAAGGAGTTTTGCTCCGCAAAACTGTCTTATGCTATGCCTGCTTATGGCAGGCGCGGAAATTGCTGTGCAATTTCTGGTGGGCGGGGGAGGACTTGAACCTCCGGCCTCGACATTATCAGTGTCGCGCTCTAACCAGCTGAGCTACTCGCCCTTAAAAAAACACGCAGTGTTAAGTTACTCGAAACATTTTACAGAGTCAATTATTTTTTCACATACAAATATACTCCGTTCTCCTCACGCGTAACAGGTACTCCTTTCATTTTGAAAATATTGGAAATCACCCTGGTCCCGGGACGCAATTTCACCCAAATTTTCTTTTCAAAATTCCTCATACTATCCTCCAATAAAAAACAAATAACCGCATCCACACCTGAAAAATCCCGATTCCAAAAATTCGCGAATTTAATACGCTCCCGTCCCCCACTCAAAAAACTTCTAAATCTGGCATACAAATAAGTGGGAATGGAAAATTCATAACCGATAGCGCTTTTAACGCGGCATTTTGCAATTTCCCTGATCACACGTCCATCTCCGCAACCAACATCCACAACCCTGTCATTCTCATCAAATTTCCCAAATTTCAACATCGTTTTAATCGCTGCAATTTTTGTAGGAACAAAAGGCGCACCTGAATACATCGCATACACACCAGGCAAAACCAACAACACCAAAACCACCAACAAACAAATCTTAACCCACAACAAACTCACATTAACTATTATTATAGTGAAAATAACCGCAACTAAAATTTCAAACATTTCAAAAACTTTAAAAAAGATGTAATATTCACTTACTCAAATAGTATACTTTATCGTGTAAGAGATGCCAAATTTCGAACAATTCAATGGATATTATCAAGCACACATGCCGCAGGTTTATGGCTATGTGTACATGAGAACGGGGCGCAATAAAGAATTAGCGGAAGACCTTGTCTCAGAAATATTTTTAAAAGCAGTAGAAAATTTCGACCAATTCGATAACAAAAAAGGATCATTCAAATCATGGATATTCCAAATCACGAAAAATTATCTTATTGATCACTTCCGAGCTCAAAAAAATAAAGAAACGACATCGCTAGACGAATTGGAAAACGTAATCAAAAGCGCCAATAACACAAGCAAAAGCGCTCAAGGCGAGATTGAAAAAGAAATTATAAAAGAAGCTATAGATTCGCTGCCAAGCGCAAAAAAAGAATTAATCATACTAAGATACTTCTCCGGATATGCATACGAAGAAATAGCGGAAATAACAAAAGAGAATGCAAATAAAATAAGAGTAACGGTCCATCGCACACTGCAAGAACTCAGTAGAAAATTGCATCAATTAAAATATCAATCATCAGAATGAAAGAACAAAATGAAGAACAATTGGAGAAATTATTAAAAAGCCTCGCGGAGGAAGCTCAACCGGATAAAAAATTCGAGATGATGCTGCAACAAAAATTGAAAGAACAATTTGCTGAAAAACACGGCAGCACAGCTCAAACCGGCAACGTATCTTCTTTCTTTATGCGCTTATTAAAATTCAAACTGCAATTTACTACAGCTCTTATACTTGTTCTTTTCACTTCAACAACTATCTATGCTTATGAAAGCGACGCGGTAACAAACGGACATATCCTCTACCCTCTCAAACGCACCGCAGAAAAAGTCGAAGAAATTTTCGCAAATTCTCCTGAAGAAAAAAGCGACTACTATCACAAAATGGCAAAAAGAAGAATAAGTGAATTGGAAACTTTAGAAAAAAAAGGATCGTCTGATGAAGAAACTGTTGCGGAAGCGGAAACAATGCTGACATATGCAGAAGCTGAATTGGGAAATATTCCGGAAAAAATTCAGCCGGCTCTTTCTGATAGTCCACAATTGGAAACAGCAGAAATGGCAGCTCCTCAAATAATGATGGAAGAACCACCAAAAAATAAAAGAGAAATCAAAAAAGAAGAAATCCTAAAAACACGCGAAGAATTTAAAGAATTCAAAGAAAAAATTGAAAATCAAAATAACGAACCTGGAAAAAATAGCAAAAAAGAAATACTTAAAAACAGATTTAATAAAAAAACTGAAAAGGAAATGTCAGAAACTCAAACCCTCGAAACAGAAATGCCTCCAAATCCAAAAACTCCGCAGCAACCAATTCCTCAACCTGTTTCCGGACCTTATGCCAAACCGCCAAAATTACCAAAAATGGAATATGGAGAGACATCTGTTATAAAAATACATAAAGATCAATTAGAATCGCCGATACTACTACCACCCTCGCCTCTAAAACCATTAATAAACCCAAAAAAAGAAAAACCTGAGTTTGTTGATCCGATGATTCCAACTATATAAACTTCTTGCAATTAAATTTAAGTTTTCGTAATATACGCACAATATGGGGCTGTAGCTCACCTGGCTAGAGCGCCTCGCTTGCACCGAGGAGGTAAAGGGTTCGATTCCCTTCAGCTCCACCAAAAAAGGGACCCCGATCACTCGAGATCCCCTTTTATTATAATTACAATTCTCTAAATGGTAGGTTCTTCAGCAGCTGATTCAGTAGTAGTAGCTTCTCCCTGAACATCAAAATTCTCCACAACCCTCTGATTAATTGCTGCAAATTCAGAACGTAACAAATTATACTGCGGATGAAATCCACCATCCTCTCCAGCACCCTTAAATATTCCTGCATCAGTCAAAGCTTCAACAGCCAAGGCTGTATTTTTATCATTGGAAAATTTAGCATAATCCGTATACTTTTTTGCATCTTCTACAACTGTTGGCATAACAATGTAAGGTTCAGGCAAAGAAGTCATTGCCGCCACAAACAATCTAGCTGTTTCAGCGCGAGTGATTGGTTGAGCCATATTCCAAGTTTTATCAAGAAATGCTTTAGATCCATTTACATAGGCAATCCCCCACTCCGGAACACCAGGTTGAGCAGTTTCCAAAGCTGCGGTATCACCTTTCGGGATATCAAGTAATCTCATAACCATAGCCAAAGCTTCGATACGTAATGTAGGATTTGCAGGACCGAAATTCCCATCCTCATAACCCTTCATAAAACCACGATTCCAGTTATACATAGTATAAGGGTGATACCAAGATTCCATAGCTATATCCAAAGCAGGAGTGTTTCCAAGCCTCTTACATTCCACTTGATTTGCAGTAATCCATTCATTAACTCCCTTATCAAAATCAGAAACTTCTCCTGCTGTCAATCGATCAGCCTCTAAAGCCAAACCTGTGCTGTTCAATTCTGACTGAACCTTCTGGGCATAATCACCACACCATGTATGAGTGGCAACCTTCTCCATTGTGTTCATCAAGCCCTCTTTCTCAAATGAACTTAAGTTGGAATTATTATCCACACTGGTTACCAGAGCTTCGGTTCTATCCAGAATCCTGGTTGTATCCTGAGCCAAAATTTCTTTTTGTTCTGCGGGAACAGCGGCTAAATTACTGGTATTTTGGGCAACCTGTTCTGTGAATTTTGAAGAAAAAACATCTTTAACTTTTTCTGTCAGTTCGGTTAATTTGATAGTAACCCGCTTAAGCTGTTCATCCATCATCATCTCCAGCTTATTCTCCAATTTACTCAAAGCATTATTCATAGCATCAGTGACTTTTTTATCAATCAAGTCCATTAATTTATCGACGGAAACCAAATCTTGTTCCGGTCTTTCATCAAGCCATATAGCCAATTTATCTTTTAATTTCATAGCCTCATTAACTCTTTGACGATCGGAATTGGTAGCCTCCTCAATATCAATTTCATTAATCATAAACATCAACTTGCGTAACTTATCCATATGATTGAGAACAAACGGCATATTAATGTCCTTTTCAACGACAATATCTTCAAATCTCTCAAGCGCTTCATTCAAGTCATCAATAGTATCTGACAGGAAATCATTACCGCGATTTTCGGACTGACCATCAACCAAAGCCTGAATGTCATGCCATTGGGTTTTCATAACTATCGTAAGTTGTACCTGAACATCACCGATAGCGGTTTCAGAATTCTTTAAAAGGGAATCAAGTCTTAAAACCCCTTCATTTAATTTCTTATAATATAATTTCTTATGAGAATCATTGACAACATCAGCTCTCTCCAAAATCAATTTATATTTTTCCAGATCTCTGCGAATCTCAATTTTCAAATCATTGAAATCAACATAAACATTCAAACTATTCATCTGAGTCTCAATTGCCGGAATAGTGTCTTTAATTAAACTATTAATTTGATCCCTGACAATTTTTCTACCATTTTCAGACTTTGTTGGAAAATATTGATATATAGCCTTAATTGTAATTTCAGCATCACGAATCAAAGCTTTAACCGGTTCAATACCGGATACATAAGCCGGAAGAGTAACAAGGCGTAATCCCAAATCTTTCAAATATCTCCTCTTTTCTTCCAGAATTTTTTTGAATGAAACATCGTCTCCATCAAGTTCATTAAAATTGACCAGTTTTCCATCCTGACAAATTCTGCCATCATTAACGACTGTCCAGTTCTCCGGAACATTACAGCTGCTTGAAAATACTTTACAATTGTAGTTAGCGGGATCGTAACCAATTGTAGCAGTACCGCCAATACAAACTGGTAACGGCAAAGGTTTTGGAGGTTCAATCATCCAGTCTTTACCACTTACACAAGTTACCGTGCCATCACTATTCTCTTTAGTCATACCAACCGTACACCAATCCCCTTTCTTGCCTTTTGCACCAATAAACCCAAGACAGCCCGGAGAATTTGGAGCACAACGATTATAACCTGTAGGACATGCAACAGATTCCCAAGCTTGCGGATCACTATAACTGTTTACTTCAAGACATTTTTTAGTCTTACCATCATTTTTATAACACTGCACTGCACTGTTTCCTCCACACCAGCCATCAATTGGACCTTCGTCTTCAATACACTGACTAGTAAATGAACTATAAGCAGCAGGATTAGGGAAAGTATTTGTCGGACATTTCTTACTATCTTTAGGACAAGATTCGTCCTGTTTAGCACAATACAATGAACCATCTCCTTTATAACACTGTTTACCACCAGTGGAACACCATGCTCCAGAGTTTGGATTGGTCTCTCCCACTTCAGTACAACTCTTTTCATTTGGTCTACATGTCTTTGGATATTCTACAGGACACGATACCATCATCATAGGGGCTGCCGCTACAGTTACTGAAGTGCCACTATCAATATTATCCCAGCCCTGACAATATTTCTTAGCACCGTCTTTTGAATAACATTCTCTAGAATTTTTACACCATCCATCGACAGAGCCGGTAGCACCTGGCTCAATACAATTAGAATCATTTGCTCCGCATAATTTGGAACCTGCGGGACAAGAAGTCATTTTCCCGGGACTGTTAGAATAAGCCTGACAGAATTTTTGCGATCCATCGGGCGTAAAACATTCCATGGAATTTTTACACCAGCCGGCTAAAGGACCAGTAGCGCCGGGTTCTATACAAGTTTTATCATCAGATCCGCACAATTTTGAACCAGCGGGACAAGAAGTTTGTGTTCCGGGAGTATTGGAATAAGGCTGACATAATTTTTTATTTCCATCCGCAGTGAAACACTCCATGGAATTTTTACACCATCCACTGACTGATCCGGTAGCACCAGGTTCAATACAATTGGTATCTGTTGGAGAACATTCTTTGGTACCGGGAGCCACGTCAGCACAATTGTTATTGCCGCCCATAGCCCAAGCCGCACAGGTCAAACTACCATCTGAATAATAACATTGTTTGCCATTGTTACACCATGAACCGCTGGCACACGTTTCTCCAATCGTACATTGTTTTGGAGTCGTCGGAACAGGCGTTGGTGGAGGTGTCGTTGTGCTTTTTGAAGTAGCACAATAATCAGAAGAAAAGGTAGTTGTAGTACTATCACTACCGGCCCACAAAGTACCTGTACAAGAAGCTGGAGGATAATTATCGCTTGTTAAAGTATAACCAGACGTAACTGGCATACAATGAAAACCACGAGCTCCACTGGACGTAACCCCTTCTTTCATCCAGTAACTTGGCGAAACACAATTTCTCAAAGTTAAAGTCGCCGGATCAACATATTGACCATTCTTATAAAGAGTACCATTCAAAGTAATAACGGATACAGTGGGATCGGGAGTTATAATTACATTTGTACTCTTGCTTGTGGCACAATAATCAGAAGAAAAACCAGCGGTATCGCTACCGGCCCACACAGTACCTACACAAGGAGTTGGAGGATAATCATAACTCGACGGCGTATTACTTCCCATACTTGGCATACAATGAAAACCACGAGCTCCACTGGTAATAGCCCCTTCTTTCATCCAATAACTTGGCGAAACACAATTTCTCAATGTAGAAGTAGCCGGATCAACATATTGACCATCCTTAAAGATTGTACCCATTAAAGTTGGCACTACAGGCGTGGTCGTAGTCCCATTTGCAACTATGAAATTAACAGATGCAACTCCGGTTGTACATGTAGAACTAAGACAAGCTCTAAGGGTATAATTTCCAGCATCTAAATTAGAAGTCGAAAAACCCATTGTCGCAGTATCAATATTAGTACCACTATTATAAGTAGTAGCCGTACCATCCGGTTTTACCACTTGCACTGTAACACTCGCAGCTTTTGTTCCTGCAGGAATACACCAATAAGTATAATTTACAAATTCTGATTGACTCTTAGTGTATGAAGTCTTACCGTCATTCAACTTGATATCCAAAGCACAAGTTGCAACAGTAGGAGTTATACAGCTTGTTCCATTCCAAGTTTTACCCGTGGCGCAAACGGTAAATGATGGATATGGTGAAGACGACCATGCACTCTCCTGAGTTCCCAAAACCATCTTTGTACGGAAATAAAAAGTCCCTGTTGCCGGAAGATTATCAATATAACTGTTTACAGTGGAACCGATAGCCGTAACGGATCCGGTACTGGAAGGTCTGACCCAAGCTGTTGCAAATGAAGTATCCTGAGCTATTTGAACAGTCATAGTTGCCTGTCCAAAAGGGACACCGGTACCTGTAGCAGCAAAATCAGCGGCAACAGGAACAGATTCGGTTGCTCCAAAACCTGTTGTTTTTGTACCGGTAATACGAAGATTCGTTGGCGCACTTATAGTCCATGTAGGAGCCGGAGGAGTGTAAGTTCCGGTAGTAGGACTGGAAGCACAATATCTTGTAAGAGACTCCTCGGTCTGAAAAATATAAGTATTGCTTGCGCATTGAGCAGCACCTGTAGCATAAGTTCCCGCGCCACCACAACTAGAATCTCCGGCGGCACAAGAAGGCTGACAAGTTGTATAGTCTGCACTGCAATTTTTTGCATCACTTAAATTATTTAAACTGGAAGAAATATT
>CAYHSM010000060.1:0-7857 GCA_964359325.1 uncultured Candidatus Peribacteria bacterium | reverse complement strand
GCATTGGGTTGTGGTCCCAAGGGTCATGGGTTCGAATCCCATAGCTCACCCCAGAAATAAATTATAAAGAGGAGGGTAAGTTCTTCTTAGCTGAGACCTCAAGTTCTTTTTTTTGTTTTCTGTGTCTGCTTTCAACCTTCTTCACATCTTCAGCAGGTGGCAACTCTTCAGGATAAATATCAGTGTCAACAAGAGCTTTTCTTACATTTGCATTATTTTTTATATGCTCAGCTTTAATTGGCTGAGTGCCATGCAACTCTTTTCTTTTAGTATTTACTGTAGTCATTTCAGTAGCTAAGTCTTTGGCCTTTAATGTAACTGTTGGCAATACATCAGCTAGAGGTTTGCGTGAATTTTTGATCCCAAGTTTCTCCTTCATTTTAAGTGTATTGTGCCTAAATAGTGCAGTATCTCCAGCACTTTTTATTTCACCGATATCTCTACTGTCCACTCCTCTTTCGTAGATAGTTTTAGCGAACTCTTTTTCTGTTTCACCAAGCTTTTGTCGTGAGACAAGACGTTCTATTTCTTCAATGTTCTTTTCAAGGACTTCCTGTTTTCTTGTTTGCATTGCGAAGTACATCTGGGAAAAAGCAATCTCGGGTATCCTTGGGTCACCATTTTGAGCGATCAAGTAGCAGGCATATCTAGTCAGCTTATAGTCATCAATCTTTCTTTGGCTTCCAGAGCCAATATCTACCATTTTCTTCACGCCCAGAAAATGGTCTTCAACTATAAATCCACTTGTTCGACAGGAATCCTTTGCGCGTTCAATTGCTGGCAAGAAATTACCCCATCTTGTATAACCCAATAGTTGCCAGAGATCTCTTGCATACCAATACTCATTACCATTTTGGTGACGAATGTCATCCAGTGTTTGAGCAAGGAGTTTAAGCTGCATGAGTTATCGTGTAAGAAATTAGAGCAATGGTATTATTACTAATTCAGAGATATTAGTAAACTATTTTGGCGGTTATCAAATCCAGCCTTTTTGAGCATATCAAAATTTCTTCCCAACTCTAGGATTTCGTTGTACCATTCAGTTTGCATACTAACCAACAAGGGACCCCAGAAGCTTGTACAAATTCCAATTACCTGCTACCTTGCCTCAAGCAAGAGATAAACAATCCCTTGCATCTATTATTTTAACGTCAATACTATGGCAGGAACAATGACAGGAACGATCAAGAAACTTACTGATAAAGGCTTCGGCTTTATCACAGGAGAGGGCCTTGAGAAAGATTTATTCTTTCACAGCAACTCTCTCGTTGGAATAACTTTCAACGAACTCAAAGAAGGCGACGCAGTCACATTCGAAACGGCTGAATCTCCAAAAGGACTCAATGCTGTTAATGTTCAACTCGTTGTAGCCGTAGTTTAACAGGCTTAAAAGGCCACTACCTGTCATTGGTAGTGGTTTTTACTAAAAATCATGGAAAATAAATATCTCATCGATCTCAGTATCAAATACGGACTAAGCAGCGCTGATGTGTCCAAGCTTATGGCAATGATTTATCAAACCGGAGTGCATGATATGGAGTCTCGCGAATTTGAGCGGATCGCAAATTTTATCTGTGAGGCAAAACTTTTGGACATGCCGCCAGAGGAATTGATTGAGGAATTGAAAAGAAAGGGGCTGATGCAGGGATAGTTAGGGATTTTTGCTATTCAGCATCTTCCTATTATCCATGCCCTCTTTTGTTTTATTCAAAATGCCCGTGATAATGAATTTGGCAAAATCGTAGAGTTTGTCATAAGCTTCGGAAAGCTTATTCTGCTCAAGAAAATCACGCATTACAAATGTCATCAGTTGAATGATGGCAGGTTTTACAGTTTCGACTTTTTCATATTTTTGTTCTTCAAAATCCCATTCTTTTTTAAGTTCGCGCATCTCAACATCATAGGAGCTGCGGATGAGTTTTTGCGGGTTTTCTTCAGCTTGGAAAAGCAGATTTTTGATCCAGTTGTCGAGCTCGATTTTGATCTTTAATGGCAGACTGTCATCATGTTGGCTGAAAAAGATTAAGGCATTGGACTGGGGATGGTCTGAGGAAACCGTTCCCGGGAACGGTTTGTTATGCGAACTTTCTGGGCGCCCAGAATTTGTGATCTGAGAATGTTCCGAAATTTCGGACCGGTCCGAACCACCTGCCAACATTGCAAAATGCCCCACTTCCCTGCCTATTTCCTCATTCCCAAGAATAATCACAGCCAATATAAAATTGGCAGGTATATTTTGTTCCAAAACACGACTAATCAATAAAACCAGCTCTTTCTTACTGCTGTTTTTGACGAATTTAAGCAAAATCTTCAAGAGTTCCTCCTCCTTCTTCTTTTGTTTGCCTTCCTCCTTTTTGATCAAAGCAATCTGAGCCGCGGCTGCCTTCATCTTTTCCTTAAACGCCTCAAAAGCGGCTTCGGACATGCCTTCGCCTTGATCTAAACCTATAAAATCCTCTAAAGACATGGAAGTTTACTTACCGGCTGGAATAATATTCACAATATTATCCTTAAAAATACGGCCATCATACTTCTTTAAAGCCTTTTGGACAAAATTAACCTTACCTTCCACAAGAGAGTAAATCGTATGATCTTTACCCATACCTGCGTTATTTCCAGGGAAATATTTGGTGCCGCGCTGACGGATTATGATCCCTCCGGCTCTTACAACTTGGCCTCCAAAAACTTTAACGCCGAGCCTTTTGGCCTGTGAATCTCGCCCGTTTTGCGTGGAACCTGCGGCTTTTTTGTGTGACATATAATCTTAAGTTATTAGCGAGGTGATTTTAGGTGAAAATATAAGCTTTGGCAAGGGAATTTGATCTTGCCTACCAGCAGGACAAGCTTTTCGGGTTTATATGCGAACTTTACTGTGAAAACGGCTAGTACAAGCCTGATTTTGAGGCAAATGTCTGCACGTGCAGACTCGAATCAGTTGACTGGAGCATTGTTTGAAAACCGTTTTTATGGTAAAATATAAGGATCAGCCCGCCTAAGGCGGGCCTACCCAATAAGGTTTTGCGCCAGCAAAACACATTATTCTAACGAAAAATGAGTCCAAAATTCAATAAATATTTGACTTTTCTAGCGATAACAAGCCTTTTGCTGGCGAATACGGCTTTGGGATTTGCTGAAGATGCGTCTAATCTGGAAAAACAGCCGGGTTCCTCAGATGCTCAGATTATCCCTGGGGACAGTTCCGCAGGTTCCGTTCCCGGGAACGGACTTGAAAATGACCAATCTGATACGGGAAACCTGGAGGATTCCTCCACCGCTGACAAAACCCAAAACCCTGAAGAATTCATCTCACGCGTCCGCCAAGAACTAAATCTCAGCAAAACCGATTACAAACAGCTTTTAAGCACCATTGCAACAACCAAAAAACAACTTGAGATTGTTTCGGAAGAAAAAATGACTCTCAAAGATCAATTGCTAAATCTGGATTCTCAGATTGCCATGACTTCCAAAAAACTTCTGGATGTAATACGCCAAGTTTTGGAAAAAGAAAGCGAAATTGCCCTGCTCTATGAGCAAATCGAAGCAAATGAAGTGGCTCTTCAGTACCAAAAAGACCAATTAAAAGATTACATTCGTGTTATTTACCAGGAAGAAAATGCCATGTTTTCAATTAGTGAAAATGGCGATATTGATGCATTTAAACTGCTTTTAACAGATGGCAGCGTCGGTGAAAACCTGCGTGAACTCGATTATTTTGACATTTTGAATGAAGCCGGCCAACAGATGGTTGATAAGCTCGATCAACTCGAAAAATCATTAAAAGACAAGCAGACCGATCTTGAGGAAAAGAAAGTTAAATTGGAGAAACTTCAGGATGAATTAACCAACGAAAAGGATCAATTACAACTGCAAAAACAATCCAAAGAACAACTACTTAGAATCACTCTCGGTCAGGAGGAAATTTTCAAACAGCTTCTTGAACAAACAATTGCTCAACAGGAGCAAATGGTCAACGATATAAAAAGCCTTGGTAATGCTTTGAACTTTTTGGAAGCCAAAATAACTGAGGAGGGAGCTGATTTTGATATTGAAAAATACAAGTCGATTTTGGATTATAAAACTCAGGCGCTATATACTTTCCAGATCAGCACTCTTGGTTTGGAAGGCGGAGAATTTATGTGGCCTGTTGAGCCGTATAAGGGAATCAGCGCTTATTTTAGAGATCCGACATATGTCGGGACATTTGGCGTGAGACATAATGCTGTGGATATTCCGCAGTATCAGGGATCCCCTGTCAGAGCTGCCGGTGATGGCGTGGTTTATGTGGCTCGCGATAACGGTTACGGCTACAGCTATATCATCCTGGCACATGCCGGAGGGTTTATGACTGTGTATGGACATGTAAGCAGCATTCTTGTTGAAGCCGGTCAAACCGTAACCAGAGGTTCAATTATTGCTCTAAGCGGCGGTATGCCCGGCACAAAAGGCGCAGGATATATGACTACAGGGCCGCATCTTCATTTTGAAACTTTGAATAACGGCCAATATGTCGATCCTCTCAATTATCTGTCTTTGAAAGTTTTGACTGAGAAACAGATTGATAATTTGCCTGAGAAATATAAAGAAAAATGGCAACAGGAATTGATAGAGAGTGTGGAGAGCGCCGGTGAATCGATTGCAAGATAAAGCGATGCTTGTGGATTTTGTTCAAGGTTTTTTGTAGAATGTCGGCATGAATGAATTTTCTGCGATCATTAAACTTCTCAAAAAACAATATCCCGATGCAAAAATCGCTCTTAATTTCGGAGATCATTTTCAGTTGCTTGTTGCTGTTGTTTTGTCTGCGCAATGTACGGATGAAAGGGTAAATAAGGTGACTCCTGCGCTGTTTAAGAGATTTCCTACCGTGCGAGATTTTGCGAAGTGCAATATTAAAGAATTGGAGCGGATGATATATTCAACAGGATTTTATAAAAATAAAGCGCGGAATATTAAGGCTGCAGCGCAAAAGATTGTTGAGGAATTTGGGGGAAAAGTGCCCGGAAGTATGGATGAATTGTTAAAGTTGCCGGGGATTGCCAGAAAATCTGCAAATGTGATTTTGGAAGCCGGATTTGGAAAAGTTGAAGGAATAACCGTTGATACTCATGTATGCAGGGTTTCCGGAATGCTCGGGCTTGTGGATAAGAAACTCAGTCGCGCTAAAAATGCCGTGAAAATCGAGCAGATTTTGATGAAGGAAGTTCCAAAAGTGTCTTGGGGAATTTTTCCGCATTTATTGGTTTTCCACGGAAGACAAATCTGCGTGGCAAGACACCCGAAATGCGATATATGTCCGTTAAATAAAATTTGTCCTTCGGCGAGGATTTGATGTGTTGACCGATGTTGTACAACACTTTTTTGTGATTTTTGGTATTGCGAAAACATGCTGTTTTCTGCTAGAATTAAATCAAACCACAGGTGCTATAAACTATAGCCCTTCTGAGTGTCACAAGAATCCTTCTTTTTAGAAGGATTTTTTGTATACTTAAAATGCCTGGTGTAGCGCGGGGCTGTAGTTTAATTGGTAAAATAACTGTGGTTGACGCTCAGAAGATGCCGGTTCAAATCCGGTTGGCTCCACCAGGTTTATGAATTACGGTAGAGCTATGAGAATTGATTTCACTTCCTTTTTTGCCACGCATTTTGGGCAGGCGGTCCACCACACAAATAACTGCGCTGGTTTTTTGCCCAATTCTTTCTCAAGATCAGCTATGTCAAATCTGATATTTTTCCATTCGTTGCGAGAAACTTTTGTGTAAACTTCTTTGCCTTCAAGCGAAAGCACATTCGGATCGTTTGTATTTGCACCTGTGACTTCCAACATCACATGTCCCCAAAACATTGCGCCGTCATCAATGATCATGCCGTTCTCCACCACTTTACAACCTTTTGCTATTGCGGCTTTTTTGGCGCGAACCAAATCAATTACAAAAGAAAAAGGATAATAAAAAATGCGCGGAGAGTAAGCTTTGTAGAATGTTTTGTTAATTGTGGTTTTCTTTTTATCCCAGTCTGCGGGGTTTATGGTTGGACATTTGCAGGTGTCTGAGGCTGCCGAAGTTTGCGTCTGAGCCGGAGCTGGAGCCGCCGCAGCAGGCTGTGGCTGAGGTGGCGTTGCCGGGGCCGGGGCTTGAACTGCCGGTGGTTGAGGCGCTGCTTGTGGTACTGGAGCGGCTGGCTGTGGTGCAGGAGCACTTGGCTGTGGTTGACTTGGAGCAGGTGCTGGATTTTGATTATCTGGAGACATGTTAAAAGTGTGTTAAATTCCTATTTATGTTTTATATTAGACTATTGTCGGAAAATTACAAATTTTGCAAGTGATATTTTTGACAAATTTAATAATACAACTGTGACTTGTTCACGTGAACACTTTTTCTTAATTGACTTGATGACCGTGGATTGATAAATTTATCAGGTACTCAATGGGGCGTCGCCAAGTGGTAAGGCAGTGGGTTTTGGTCCCACCATTCGAGGGTTCGAATCCTTCCGCCCCAACCAAAGATATGATTTACGATTCGTCTCTCATAATAAAAGTAGTTTTAATTTTGGGGCTATTGTCTATTTTTTGTTTTAGATTTAATAATAGAGTAATAAGAAAAATTAAATCGAGAGATATAAGTAATTTTTCATTTTTAATATTTGAATTTGCGGTTTTATTATTAGCGTCAGTGCAATTGTTTGGATTCGAAGCAAAATTAACTTTTTCAACGTATTTCGGAGTTATTTTTTATTTTTCAGGGCTACTTATCTCGAACATTGCAATAGTGCAGTTGAGAGATAATTATTTACCTGCGTTTATTATGGATGTACCTAAAAATATTCAAACTCACGAACTATATAAAATAATTAGAAATCCCATATACCTTGGGAGAATAATGTGTTTTATAGGGTTTGAGATTGTTGTTGCTTTTCAAGTTGCTTTCATGTCTTTTTTTATTATTCCGTTTTATGTTTTTTTAGTATTTAGAGAAGAGAAGTTATTGCGTAAAGCCTTCTCTTCGAAATGGAATTTTTATTGTGCTAAGACTCGATTTAGACTATTGCCATATGTATGGTAAGACCCGACTAGCCACCAACAAAGCATTGATTTTTCGTATGTGCTATGATAATATTCAATTATCACCAATGGAAAAGTAGCCCTAGTAGGTTCCGTCCTTCTGGGGCCTTTTCTTTGTGTAAGCCAACTTATTTTTCAGCTCGTTCATGTACCTCAAATAAGGACGAACATGTTTTAATTTAAGGAGCGCTGAAAACTTGAATCCATTTGGTATAAGCACTGCTTTAAGTTTGTTTTTCTCAACAAAATAATTCACGAGGCAGTAAAAATCTCCATCTCCCGTGACAATAACGGCCTTGTCGTAATGCGGATATTCAATCATTGCCTGCAGGACAAGCTCTGCATCACAGTTCCCCTTAGTCGTGCCATCTTTGTACTTTAACGTCGGCTTAAAAATACAAATGAAACCTGCATCTTGCAATGATTTATAGAGTTCGTTGTTGCCTTCAATATAACCGATAAACAAGAATGCCTTGGTAACATCATACTTCTCCTTGAGGTAAGTTCTAAAACGCTTGAAGTCCAGTTTCCAACCAAGAGCCCTAATGCTAAGATTAAGATTTTGACTATCTATAAAGGTGTAACACCCTGCCGATTTTTTCTTGGCTCGTTTTGACATAATATTCTTTAATGGTGGCTCGTCGTAGCCAGGTTCAAGAAAACCAACGTAAGAAATGAAAATACCAATGCCTGGATGAAGCCTACGAAGATTTCCAAGCCGTAAAACGGCAATGGTGCGATGTACGGAACCAAGAAGCTTATTACCAATAACAAAACTTCTCCGGCAAAAACATTGCCAA
>CAYHSM010000059.1:0-7898 GCA_964359325.1 uncultured Candidatus Peribacteria bacterium | reverse complement strand
GCATTTATATTAGCAAGGATTATCACTTCGATAACTTGGGCGTGTTGGATTGGGACAAGGTTTTTGAAATTTTACCTATCTATCACAACAAACGTATGGAGAAAAAAGTCAAAACATATTTTGAACACTATAAAAGTAATCAATCGAACAAAATAGAAAATATATGACATTAGGCTACTCAAAACATAAAAATATACTGCTTCAGATTCTGAAGGATATTTACTCTGATACATCAATCGCACCTCACTTGGGTTTTAAGGGTGGTACCGCGGCTCTTTTGTTCTATGACTTGAACCGTGACTCGCTTGATTTGGATTTTGACTTGTTGGATGAAAGCAAAGAAACTAAAGTGTTTGAAAAAATTAATAAAATCGCAGAAAGTTACGGAACGATTATTTATTCTCGTATAAAACACTTCAATCTCTTGAACGTGATCTCATATGCACCGGGTGCACAGAAAATAAAAGTTGAGGTGAACCGGAGAAATTTTGGCTCGAAGTACGAGATCATGACTCTGCTTGGCATCTCTATGCTTGTGATGATCAGGGAAGATATGTTCGCCCACAAGCTTATGGCTATGCATGAACGGGTTGGTAAAACGAGCCGTGATATCTATGATGTCTGGTTCTTTCTTAAAAATAATTGGCCAATTAATAAGGAAATTGTGGAACAGCGTTCCGGTGTGTCTTTCAAAGAGCTTTTGCAAAAATCCGTTGAGCAACTGGAGAAGATGGACAACAAGCATATCCTCGATGGCTTAGGTGACTTCCTTACTGAGCCTCAAAAAGACTGGGCCCGAGCAAAGCTCAGGACCGAGGCTATATTCCTGTTAAAAGCTCGGATGGAAAGCGAAAAATAGACTTATGCCAAAAATGCGTGCTATTATTCCGTTATGAACTTTTTGGATTCTTTAATCTTGGGCGGCCTGCAGGGCGTAACGGAATTTTTGCCCATTTCATCGAGCGGGCATCTGGTTATAGTTGAAAAATTTTTAGGACTTGATGTGGAAAATCTCAAAAGTTTTGATGTGATTGTGCATATGGGCACGCTTTTGGCGATTTTGGTGTATTTTTGGAATGATGTTAAGGGGATGATTATGGCTTGTGGCAGATTTTGTGTGGGAAAGTTGGAATTTTCCGACCGGTACGCGAAACTCATCTTATTTTTAATCATCGGCACGATTCCGGCTGTTGCACTTGGGATATTCGGAGACGCTCTGGATGCTCATTTTAGGAATGTTAAATCCGTTGGCATATTGATGCTGGCGGTTGCGTTTGTATTTTTGCTTGCAGAATTTATTTACAAAAAAACCGCACAAAAAAAATCAGAAGTCACAAAATGGCATCAGGCTCTTATTATCGGTTTAGCTCAAGCTTTTGCTCTTATCCCTGGCATTTCCAGATCAGGCTCAACTATTTCCGCGGGATTGTTTCAAGGGATTGAGCGCAGCAGCGCAGCAAGATTTTCTTTTCTTTTAGGCATTCCCGCGATAGTCGGCGCCGGCCTACTTACCGGTTTAAAAATTTCCGAAAATGGCGGAATTGATATTTCTGCCGGCGTTCTTTTTACAGGATTTTTAAGTTCATTTTTATTCGGACTGCTTAGTGTATATTTTCTGATGAAATTTTTAAAAAAACATACTTTAATCGTTTTTGCAGTTTACAGAATTGCTCTTGCCGTATTCATTTTTTCATATTTTCTCTAGACAAAACGAGGGAGACTTTTGTATGATAGCCAAAAGACCTAAATTTAAAAATTATGGCCAGCATTAAAGATTATAAAATCGCGACACTCGGAAGCCATACGGCTTTGCAAATTCTCAAAGGCGCGAAAGATGAAGGATTCTCCACAATCTGCATTTGTGAAAAAGGCAGAGAAAAGCCTTATTTAAGCTACAAGGTAGCTGATGAAATAATTTACGTAAATTCTTTCAAGGATTTTTTCAAAATTGAAAAAGAGTTAATCAAAAAAAATGCCATTGTTATTCCTCATGGTTCATTTGTGGCTTATCTGGGTGCAAGCAATGTGCCAAAAATTAAGGCGATGCACTATGGCGCAAAAGGTATTCTTGAATGGGAATCCGATCGCAATAAAGAGAGACAATGGCTTCTTGACGCGAAGATCAGAATTCCAAAATTATTTAAGAAACCTGAAGAAATTGATCGTCCCGTGATTATAAAATTTCATGGAGCTCTTGGCGGCAAAGGTTATTTCCTGGCAAATACTCCAAAAGAATTTTATGAACGCATTAAAATGTATAAGGGCAAAGCTGATCATAATGATTATGTTCTTCAGGAATATATAGTTGGTGTTCCGGTTTACACTCATTATTTCTACAGTCGTGTCACGAAAGAATTGGAAATAATGAGTTTTGATAAACGTTATGAGTCAAACGCTGATTCCATCGGACGTGTTGCTGCAAAAGATCAGGTTGATGTCGGGATCAGAACGACTTATACAATCACCGGGAATGTGCCATTGGTGATACGTGAATCCATTCTTCCTCAACTTTTTGAAATGGGAGAGAGAGTCATTGAATCTTCAAAAAAACTGGTTAAGGGAGGCCTTTTTGGTCCTTTTTGTCTTGAGGGTGTTATTGATCCTGAACTTAATTATTATATTTTTGAAATATCAGCTAGAATTGTGGCCGGAACAAATCCTTATATTGATGGGTCCCCATATACTTGGCTCAGATATAATGAGCCCATGAGTACGGGACGCCGTCTTGCCAGAGACATTAAAATGGCGATTGAGAAAGGCCAACTTGAAAAAGTGTTGGGATAATAAAGATTTTTTAAAAAACTTTATAATTAATTCCAAAATGAATATCAAAGAAATTCTAAAAAAATACGATTTGAGCCAAATTACTATTGGCGTTTTGGGCGGACACAGCGCTCTGGATGTCTGTCATGGAGCCAAAAAATACGGATTCAGGACTGTTGCGGTTTGCCAGGAAGGACGCGAAAAAACTTATCAAAAATATTATAAAACCAAAAAAAACAAGGGATGCGTTGATGAAGTTATTTTGGTAAAAAAATTCAGCGATGTGCTTAAGCCTGCGGTTCAAAATCAATTACGAAAACTGAATACGATTTTCATTCATAATAGATATTTTTGGGTTTATTTTGATAAATTTTCAGAGATAGAGAAAGATTTTAAAGTGCCGATTTTTGGGCTACGGCAAGGCGTAAAACTGGAGGAAAGGGATCAACCAAACAATCAGTATAAAATTTTGCAAAAGGCCGGCATAAGAATTCCAAAAATCATTCGCGAAGGTAACAGCAAAATGAAAGACGCGGATTTTAAAAAGGCACTGGATAAACATTTCGTGATCGGGAAAGGCGGCCCGTTAATCGCAAAAGTGAATGAAGCCACTCGCAGTTACGAAAGAGCGTTTTTTATTTTCACGAGTGAGAACAGTTACTACAAACAGGCTGAAAAGATGATTAAAAAAGGACAAATTACTCAGGAGGGTTTGGACAAAGCCATGATTGAAGAATTTGTAATCGGCGCTCATATAAATTTGAATTTCTTTTATTCCACATTGAGTGATTCTCTTGAGCTTATGGGCACGGATACGCGCAGACAAACCGATTTGGACGGGTTCTTGAGGCTTAATTCTGTGATACAGGAGAGGTTGCTCAGCTTCGGGTTTTCACCGAAAATGATTGAAACCGGACACTATGCAGTGACTATGAAAGAGTCTTTGGTTGAAAAAACTTATCAGCTTGGTGAAAAATTTATTAAAACAATGAAAAAAGAAGTTCCTCCCGGGATTATAGGCCCATTTGCTTTGCAGGGAGCCGTTATAGCTGAAGAAGGCAAAGAGGATTTTGTAATTTTTGATGTAAGTATGAGGATCCCCGGCTCTCCCGGGACTAAATTCACGCCTTATTCAGGCTATTTATACGGCGACTGCCTGAGTTATGGCGAAAGAATCGCAATGGAGATAAAAATGGCTGTAGAGGCAGGCAAATTAAATGAAATTTTAACCTAATTTATATGATTATTAATATCCCCAATTCGATTACATTTGGGAGACTCATTATTGCTGTTGTCGGCTTTGTTTTTATGATTCTGAATGAATGGATGATCGCCGGAATTTTGATTTCCGTTGCGGTCCTGCTTGATGTGCTTGATGGTAGAGTTGCAAGGAGGCTCTCCCAGGTTACAAGTCAGGGTGTTTTTTTGGATGTGATGGCTGATAAAATTGTTATTATCAGCACTTTTTTGATTGTCGGAGTCGGGATTAATATTTACTTTTTTTATCTTGGAATATTGATGCTGATTCGCGAATATACAATAGATACCATGCGTTCGATCGCGGCATCAAAGCATACGGTGATTTCCGCTGATAAATTCAGCAAAATAAAAGGAGTTATGTTTATGATTGCCATGCTTGGGATGATTTGGAATAAGGTTTTCCTGGAGAATGACGGAAGGTGGCAATTGGCTCTTGTCTTATTGGCAAGCCTTGCTTTGATTCTCGCCTATATAACACTGATAAGATTTTTCAATAAATATAAAAACATTTTATTGTCGTAACTTTTTTTAAAGAGATGGAAAAATTTTATACTTTTTGTCGTGAAACGGAGAAAAAATTGAGAATTTTTAAAGATAAATTGGTCTTGTTTCCTGTAAAATTTTTTGATCTGCTGCGTATACAACCGTTTTATTTAAGCCTTACCGCTTTAACTTTCGGGCTTTTGTCCGTTTATTTTTTGGCAATTGGCAAAAACGATTTATTTCTGTTGATGATATTATTAAAGACTTTATTCGATAGTCTTGACGGGGCTTTGGTAAGGTATAAAGGCAAAGAATACGGCCAAGGATTTTGGCTGGATTATGGTTTTGACAGGTTTGTAACAGTTTCTATTTTATTTTCCGTTTTTATATTGCAAGGTAAAACTTTTTTCTATTTGCTGCCATTCCTCACATATACTGCCGTTCATTTAATTTATGCGTTCAATATAAAGCGACTGACCATGATTTATACCGATACTTTGTATTTTATCTTCCTAACATTCAATGTGTTTTATGCTTCCGTCTTAAGTATTGCTGCAAATACTTTAAATTTATTGCTTTTTGTTTTGTATTTATCGATTTTTATTCTCCGAAAAAAGCATTCTTAAAGCCTCGCTATAATCAGTTAATTCCAAACTCAATTCCTTTTTAGATTTATTCACGTCCAGCTTAATTTCCTCAACCATTCTTTTGATGGTGTCTTTATTCCATGCGACATTTTTGAAAAAGATATTGATAAGTTTTACAACGGGAATTATCAGCCAAACAGGTATAGGTATAAATATTTTTCTTTTATGAATTGCTTGCAGGATTTTTTTAAAAAATTCTCGACACTCAATTGGATAAGGCCCTCCAAGATCAAAAATTTTCACACCTTTTATCGGCTTCTCAATGGAATGTACGATTGCGTCAGCCATATCCTCCACAAAAATCGGCTGAATCTTGTAGCGGCCGTCCCCCACCATAAAAACAACAAAAGGAATCTTTGTGACTGCGGATTTTATTTTTTCAAAAAGATAACCGCCATGCCCGTATATCATTGTCGGCTTAAGTATTATTACGTTAAGTTTTGATTTGAGTAAAAATTTGTCAGCCTGTTTTTTTGCTTTGCCATAACTGTCCAGTGTTTTGCGATAGCCGGCTGCAGAGCTTAAAATTATCAGTTTTTTGATTTTATTTTTTTTGGCGACTTTAATGAGATTTTTTGTCCCTTCCACTATTACGCTCTGATTAATGTCGTCCCTCTGAGTTGTTGGCGTTGTGAGATTTATAATAATATCCTGATTTTTGGCTGCTTTAATGAGACTGTTTAAATCAGTGATATCTCCAGTAAATAATCGGCGAACTTTTTTTGTTAGTCCCGAGCAAAGCTCGGGCTTGTCTATTTTGCTTGTCGGACGAACCAGATAGCTCACTTGATGTTCGTGGTGATTTTTAAGCTTTGGTACCAGATGTCTGCCGACAAAACCGGTTGCCCCTAACACTAATATCTTAGCCATTTTTGGCTTTCTTTATTTATTAATTCTGTATAAATTATAGGGGAAACCACCATTAAAAGAAACCTTATGAAAGTTGTGATGTTGGCTGCCGGCCGCAGCAGGAGGATGCAACCGGTTGAAGACAAAAATTTTTTGAATTTTTTGGGCAAGCCTTTGATACAGCATCAATTGGAGATGCTAAAAAAGGCGGGATTTGATGATGTTATTGTTGTTGGAGGAAAACATAATCTGGACAGAATAAAAAATTTGATGAAAATTTTGAAAATCAAAATCTCCGTTCGTGAGCAAAAAAATCTGGAGGATGGCATGTGCGGGGCTGTTTTGGCTGCAAAAAATTTGATTGGAAAAGAGCCGGTTATGGTTATGAGCAGTAATGATATTGTTGATGTTAAGGCTTTTAAATTGATTTTGGATGCCGCTAAAAAAGGGCGGGCCGACAGTTATTTGCTTGGCAAAAAAGTTACCGAATATTTCCCGGGCGGGTATTTGGAAACTGACAACCGTGGTTATATTCGCAATATAGTTGAGAAGCCCAAACCAGGTACTGAGCCGAGCAATTTGATAAATCTGGTTGTTCACATTCACAAAAATCCTGCACGCCTAATCAAATATTTGGAAAAAGTTCAAAGTTCAAAGGATGACCGGTATGAACAAGCTTTGCTGGAAATGATAAAGGCTGGTGCAAAGATGAAAGCCGTCGTATACGACGGCTGCTGGCAGCCCCTTAAATTCCCTTGGCATGTATATAATGTTTTTAAATATTTGTTTGGTCCGGCTGGCAAAAAAATCGCCAAGACTGCGCGGATTTCCAAGAATGCCGTTATTAACGGTGATGTGATTATCGGCGAGAATGTGCGGATTTTTGATGGAGCGGTTGTAAACGGGCCATGTTATATCGGCGACGGTTCGATTATCGCTACGAATGCTTTGGTGCGCGACAGCAATATCGGCAAAAATTGCGTAATTGGCTTTAGTACGGAAGTTGCGCGAAGTTATCTTGGTGACTCTGTCTGGACCCATTCAAACTATATTGGTGACAGTGTGATTGGGAATAATGTTTCATTTGGAGCCGGCACAGTGACTGGGAATCTGCGTTTGGATGAAAAAATTGTGTATACGTATTTGGACGGCAAAAAAATTCACACTAATACGAATAAATTTGGCGCTGTGATTGGAAATGACGTAAGAATCGGAGTAAATACGAGCTTTATGCCTGGTGTAAAAATCGGCGGCAACAGTTGTATTGGCGCTGGGATCGTAGTGGCCGGAGATATTCCTGAAAAAAGTTTTATAAGAGGAGAATTTAAATTGAAAATCTCTAAAAATACGGAAGATATAACCAATATCGATCGCAGTAATTTCAAAAAAAATCTCTCTAAATAATTTATGCCGAAACTTTCCGTAACAATCGTTAATTATAATCAGAAATATTTCCCAAGACTTTGCGTTGAGGCCCTGAAAAAGAGCAAAACCAATTTTGATTTTGAAATTATTTTTTGCGATAACAATTCAAAAGATGAGAGTTTGGAATATCTCAAAAAAGCAGCCAAGGCCGGTGATATAAAACTTGTTGAACCGGGCAGGAATCTTGGCTATGGCAGCGGCCATAATTTTGCTGCGAAAGATGCTAAAAGCAAATATATTTTGATTTTGAATACCGATATTACGGTTGAGCCGGACACTCTTCAAAAACTTGCGGATTATCTGGAAAAGCACCTTGCTGTTGGGATGATTGGCCCTAAACTTGTTTATCACAATGGGGACGTGCAGCAGTCGTGCAGGAGGGATTTCAGGTTTTTCGATTTATTTATTAAACGAAGTTTTTTAAGAAAAATTTGGCCGTTCAAAAAACGCTATAAAAAATATATTATGGGC
>CAYHSM010000058.1:0-7919 GCA_964359325.1 uncultured Candidatus Peribacteria bacterium | reverse complement strand
AATATTTAACATACTGTTGAAGTAAATACATAGGCTGATCCCAAAGCAAAAGGGATTTAAGCGCGCGCATACTTTCCACAATAGTAACACCGGCCCCAAACGAACCTACGGGCTGCTTGATAATCACAGGAAATCCTCCAACTATTTTAACAGCCTGAGGCAAATCAAAAGGTCTGCGCACAACAATTGTCTTTGGAATGGGAATACCGCAATCATCCAACATCTGCATTGTTTTAATCTTATTTTTCGCATTCAAAATAGACTCATAGCGATTAAAAAGAAGAATACCTCTCATCTCCATTTGTTTAATCAAAGTAATATGCCAATCCACCTTATTTAATATGGATGGTCTCGTAAGAATAACGTCATAATTCGGGAATGGCTTACCGTCATATAAAATCCACGGCGAATCCGGATCAAAAACCATTTGAAAACGCTGAGCTCTAAAAATTCTACAAGTATGTCCCAGTTCTCTTGCAACTTTTTTAAGTTCAAGCTCTTCTTCCGTAGCCTTATTGACCAAAGAACGATAAGAAAGAATTCCTATTTTCATAGCCTACTAAATAAAACAGACTTGAAGTCTATACGCTATCTAAGCAAAGTCAATGTTTTAATCAAAAAAATATGCTAATATCAAAAAGCAAAAATTTAAAATCACACTATGAAAAAAATATTAAGTTTAATTTTGGGAGTAAGCTTTGTACTGTCAGGCTGCGGAGGCGGTAGCGATACGACAGAAGACAAAAAAGTCGCAGATGCAGCGAATAAAACAGTTTATGAAACAACAAATTTTTCCATACAAATTCCAAAAGACTGGGAAACAATTGAAAAAAACAATTTCACGTCAAATGTTCCTGAGCAGACAGTGGTCGGATTTAGAAATAATATAAAAAGCGACATTTTTACTGCGAATTTAAATATCGCGCAAAAGGTGGTTGAAGAAACTCTGGGAGTAAAAGATTTTGCTAAAAGCAGCATGGCAATAATCAAAACAAGCTTAATCGGTTTTGAGCAAATAAATGAAGGAGAGGACAAAATGGAATATGGGAAAGACGGCTTGGTAACTTATCGACTGGAATTTGAAGGTAAAAAAAGCGCAAGCGAGCCGATAATTCATTTTAAACAATTGTATGTTGTGAATGGTGGCATTGGTTATACAGTTACATCGGCACGCCAACAAAACGAGGATGAACCCGTTGTCAACGCATTGGATGAGATGTTAAACTCTTTCCTGCTAAAATAAGGCGCCATGGCCAAGTGGTTAAGGCAGCGGTTTGCAAAACCGTTATTCCCCAGTTCGAATCTGGGTGGCGCCTCCAAGAAATCAAGTGAGCCCTGCCGCAAGCCGTTGGCGCTCACAGGCATGAAAGCCAATGGCTTGCGGCAGAGGCGAACGTAGATTTCTCCCCATCCTTTTATTTTTTCAATTTGTAAAAAATTCAAAAATTTTTACTTTTCACCCGTCCAAAATGGAACGGTATCTCCAAAAAACTTCCAGTTACTTATGATATTATGAAACCATGAGAGGAGAAAGAATCACATCATATGATGCCTTCAGGGGGCTTCTTTTAGTAGGAATGGTGATTTTCCATCTCATCGTCAATCTATCCAATTTAGAATTTAATCAAAATTATTTTTATTGGGTTCCGTTAGGATTTATGCTCTTTTTAGGAATTATATTAGCTAAATTTCTAGACGGAAAAAACAAAAAAATAATAACACTCGGGATAAAATTATTAGCGATCTTTCTTATTCTTAATATCCCAAATTTCATCTCAAAAAATTACACTCCATCGCAATTAATCATCGGCGATCAGAAAATTTTCTCATTCGAAATATTACTGCCGATGAGCATCGCAACTTTCGCAAGCATCGGCTTAAACAAATTTATAAAAACCCACAAAATAGCCTTAATAACATCCATAATCCTTCTTTCCATTCTCACATATTTGTACCTAACAAATATACATTCCTACAATCTATCATTTTTAATTTATGGAATAATCGGATACTTGATAGGCAAAAATTTGGATTTGGACAACATATCAAAGAACATATCTAAAAAAACATTTTTAATAGTAATTTTGGCTTCAATTATTCCCTTTTTCACAATAAATAGCGCAGAAATTATCGAAATCTTAATTATTCTACAAGTATTAGCTTTATATTTCCTTACAGCAAAGATATTTAACAAAAATAAATTCCTGATCGTATTGGGAAAACATTCCCTATTCTTATATATTTTTCACATAGTAGTAATAAAAATCGCTTTGTTTTACTATAAAATTCAATCAATTATTCCATTGATAGTTATCATCCCATTATTTTTATTAGCCTGTTTTACAATTGCCAACTTTTTTGAAAAAAGAAATATATTAGACCAAAACACAAAGACAAAATAAGTAGAAAATTGCGCGCTTCCAACAGCATTATCTCAACAAGTCCTTTGCCCACTTATCAAAATCCTTCGCGGCAAAATATTCATTTATAATACGCCAAATTTTCATCATCTTTTTTGAATTGGATTTCCAAACATACTGATCAAATTCTTCAAAATCCTGTTTGTAAAAATTGGCCCAATCAATACCGAGATTTTCAAACAATTGCTGTTTCAGATATTTCATTTTACCTCTCAAACCTCGCCTTAAATAAAGATAATCAAAAAGCGCCTTAGCTTTTGTGGCAATTTGATATTCGCAACCATTAAAAGAAGCTTTTTCAAAACCAAAAAATAATAACGGTTTTACATTTGAATACTGAAAAACACCCAAAAAATTTCTGAACAACCGAGTTGTTTTAGTTGTAATACACGTAATAGAATCGGGCAAACCATTCAATAAATCATGCTTTTTAAGCACATATTCAAGACTCAAATATGAGGGGTTACAAATTTTGGACGACACAAACTCAGCAAGTCTAATCTTGTCAGGCTCAGCAAAATAAAACTTACTGGTCATATAAAGTCCTTTTTTCAATTGCAGTAACTTCCTACTTCCCAATCCACGTTTTATAGATGCATCTAAGGCATATTTAGATTTCAAAAGAGTAGAAAGTAAATCTGTCTTTGTAAAACATGGCAAATTTTCTAATGTCCCTAAAAACAACATTTATTCTGGAATTAGTACAAATAACATACTAATTCTAGAACAAAACGCCATCCCGGGGAAGGCAATTTAAGACCAAAGGGGAATTTATTTTGACAAAGCCCTATCCAAATAAAAACTGGCTGATATTTATATCGAGGCCTCTGTTATATAATCCTCCTCTCAACCCTCCAAATCAAAATATATCCCACCACCATCGTCCCAAATAAAATAATTAGCGGAATTTTTTGACTGTGGAAATAATCACTGGCAAAGCCATAAGCAATTGGTCCAATAAACACAGACGCCTCCGAAACAATCGTATAAATTCCAAATTGAAAACCGGATTCACTGCGCTCTATCACATTTGAATATTGCGCGCGCAAATAAGACTGGCTATTTCCTAAAGCCAAAGCTCCGGAAACAATGATAAAAGCCAAGCCAATCATTCCCAAATTCATAACCATAAAGAAAATCACCACGCCAAAGAAAAATATAGTGACACCAAGTAAATTCAAAGTATTAAATTTGTTAGCCAATTTGCCTCCAAACCAAGTCGCCGGAAAAGCCAACAATTGCACCAACAAAAAAACTATCCCGATTTTGGCACTGGAAAATTCAAGCTCCATAGACAAATAAATACTTATAAAAAGTATTACAACCGTAATCCCTTCACTGATAAACCAATACCCCAAAAGCAAAAAAAATCTTTGCAATTTAGTCATGAAAACAGTTGGTTTTGCCGGCGCTTCTTCATTCATCTTCACTTCCTTCAACCCTCTTAGTGAATATATTGAAAAAATAATATAAAAAACAGCAGTACTAGCAAAAACCAACGGATGATAGTCATCAGCCAGAATTTTCTGCAAAACAATCGCAATAATAAGTGCCGCCACTCCACCTAAATACCCAAATCCCCAAGCAAATCCGCTATACTCATAAGCATCCTTTTTGGCAGTCGAAGATCCCGCTGTGGCGGCGACCACATACGGCAAAATCGAATCAGAAAGAGATAAAGTCAAAATGAAAACCGCATGCGTAAAAACATATAAATAAAACAATGCTCCTATGAAATATTCAACTGCCAAAGCAATCGACATCATGCCAATAAACGAAATAACAATTGCCCATTTGAAAGCCTGAAACTTACTATGCTTATCGGAATATTTACCGATTAATATCGAAATCAAAACCCCCAATAAAGTCGCAACGGCATTGGCAATCCCCCACATTCCCAAAGAATACCCGGTATCTTTGAAAATCATGGCAAAAAGCACAGGCAAAAGCACAGTGGGATAAATCAAAAGATAGCCGGAATTTGCAAAATCATAAAACGCCCATCGCCAAATATTTTTCGGAATCGCCATGATTAAAAATTAATAAATTTCTTTTAAATAACACTCCTCACAATAGACAATTTCCGGCGCACCAAGAGCATAAGTAGTTTTTATATCCACCTGACACTTCCCACATTTTCTATCCCATAATTTCCTAGGATTCATCTGGCGTTTGCGCTTTTCGTGGCGACAATCCGGACAAAAATGAGGCAACGGCAATTTTTGTTTACGGTAAAATTGTAATTCCTGCGGAATAATTTTGAATAATTTTCCATCACCCTCACATTCAATAATTTCAGTCGTCATACCGTCTCGCACAGCTGAAATTTTTGGAGCTACATAATCATTCCATTTAAATCCCTTATTTATCGCTTCGTCCCGACTCAAAGGAGCATACCAATTTGCCACGGTATCATTGTAACCAAAAGGACTCAATTTCACCGGAAAAAATTCACCATATTCCCCTATTTTCTTCATATATTCTACAATCTTTGGCATCAATTCAAAATACTCTTCTTTTGTATACTGCTTATTCAAAATACAATAAGACTTATGATTCAAACACACACAACCGAAACAATCATGACAACTATAACAATAATCACAATATTGCAAATCATTTGAAGATGATGTTTTATCACAAAATTTCAGATTATTCCCGCGATAGACACCCACGCATTCATACAAAAAAGCCGATTCCAAACCGGAATTAAAACAATCGTAACTATTATTTGCTACCCCATCCCAAATATAGCGACAATTTTCCGATTCCATTATATCAAAACAATCCACGCAATTCTTACAATTCGTAATATAATCCCCCATTGAATTTTCACTGTTACTGATTTCCAAAGCCCGATGAGGGACAATCAAACAAAGTTCAGCAAATTTCTCTTTAGCCTTTTCAATTTCAGAATATGAAAAATCAAAACTCTTCAAGAAATTCTCAAAAACCTCACGTCCAACCAGCTTATTATAAATATAATATTCCTTTTGCCTAAGCCCAATACAACCAAAACAATTTTTACAACCAATCAAATCGCGACAAAAATAACAATCACTGATATTGCTGCAATTAAAACACCAAAATGAGTGGTATCCGCCCATTACTTTTGTACATTCATAACAAAGTTCAACTTGCATACTCCAAAATAAATCCATGCAGTCAGACCCGTAACCTGCCGTATTGCAGTAATAAAAATTACTCGCCTGCTCGGAATTAAAACAAAGATAAGAATTTTTCAAATCATTGGTGTCGTTGCAGTAATCGCTGTTTTCATTACTTCGATTCTGCAAATTGATTCTCGGCACTTCACGAATCAAGTCTTCAAATTGCTCAAAAAACGGCTTATTAAAATCGACATCTCGCCCGTAACTCATCGCGTCCCACTGATCCGACCACCAAATTTTCTGTTCATAAACTTTAACGCCTGAATCTGGCGGATAGACTGAAAGAATATCCTTCCCTGAAAAATCACATTTGGACTTATATAAACTGCGTTCATTACGGAAAACCATGCGCCGCTGCATACGACAAAACATACAAAAAGTCGGCTGCGGCACTTCCAGCTTTTTATAAATTTCCAAATCCTCAGGCGAAATATCAAATTGGACACTGCAATTTTTACAAATTTGGAACATGAGAGTTTTAAAAACAAAAGAAGTATATTAGAATAGAAACAATGTAGCAAATTCCAATGCCTCTCAACACAGCAGCCCTAAAATCCAGACAACAACTCACTTACGACATCATAGAGGTCACTTTTGAAACTCAGGGACCTTTCACTTTCACAGCCGGACAATTCGTAACATTCAAAGTCGCGGACAAAATGCCTCCATGTTTTCGCGCATATTCAATTTCTTCCATACCAAAACAAAATGGCAATATTTTTGAAACTTGCTTGAAAATAATTCCTAACGGCCGCGGCAGCACTTGGCTTAATTCTCTAAAAATCGGGGACAAAGTCGAGTTTATGGGCCCAAATGGCAACCTGGCTTTTCGAACTCAGCAAGGCAAAACCGCAATCTTTATCGCCACCGGCACAGGCGTCACTCCATTCAAATCAATAATTAAAGACGAGCTTACAAAAGGCCACGCCACAATGCACCTCATTTTCGGACTCAGATATATAAAAGACATTTTTTACAAAGATTATTTTGAAAAATTGGCTGAAAAATATAAAAATTTCACATTTGAAATAACACTCTCCCGTCCGGAGGACGACACATGGAAAGGCAAAGTGGGCCGCGTCACAGACATTCTCAACAAAATGCCAATCGACACCCGAAGCACTGAATTTTACATCTGCGGACTAAAAGACATGGTAAACGAGATGGCAACTATTCTCAAAACCAAAGGCGTGCCGAAAAATGCAATCAATATGGAAAAATACGACTAGTAGTCGTAGGTTTATTGACATATTTAAAATCTCATATTATTATCACCCCTATTTTAATCGAATTTTATGGAAATTAGAGCTGTGCGCACACCGGATCAAGATGTTTTATCTTCAGTAATGCGAAGATATTTAATAGATAGTGTTTCACCTCTGATATCTTTGGACCGCAAATCAAATCCCCTTACCGGCAGTACGAATGGAAGAAAATTAAATAGATTATTGAAAAAATTTGGACTGAACGTAAGAGAGTTACTTGCGGGTCTTTCAGATGGCAAAATATCAATTCGTGATTCTGGGGCCAGAACCGTAAAAATACTTAATGAAATTCATAAAGACGGAGATGCTGATGGAAAATTTTTGAAGAAATTGAGTCAAATGATACATGATATACAAATAAAAATGGACAGCACAGCTGCAAACGTAAGAAGACTTATGCGTATGGGTGATGAAGGTCCACTTCCTGCCGCCACTGAATTATCCAATGGTGATGCAGCATTATTAAGCCTTATTGAAGCTGCAAGGGAACAAATCTCAAGTGCAGCAGAATACCAAGACGTCTCACCGCAACGCGACAAACCACCAACTCCTCCTCCCGCCAAACATCCCACCGAACATCCAAAATCATTAAAAACAATTAAAGATTCTGGCGGGAAACCGGTAAAAGATCATCCTGAATATGGACCAATATTAGCAAAATTTTTAGAATCCAAAGGTATTACAGACACAAAGTATCCACAAATGATTGCCTTATACAGATTATTAGCAAATTTACCATTAGGTCAGAATTTAAATAAAGCCGCAATAGCAGCTAAGCTAAATATAAAAGATGGTGCTGTTAGTGCTTTACTAAACAGATTAAAAGAGAAAAACTTACATTTAAATAGAGGAGAACTTCCTACAACACCGGGATTTTTTATACGAATAGCGGAAGGGAGAGCCCCTGCTAAACAAGACTCTAACGGTAAATTTGGCTCTTATCTCTATGAATTGGTCATGGCTGTTGAGGAATGAGGGGAGAAAGCCCGCCGCAGGCGGGCTGTGGTGCGATATTGTCCAACTGAGCCCGCGAAGGGTCTTTGGAATGTGAGTTGATAATAATT
>CAYHSM010000057.1:0-7990 GCA_964359325.1 uncultured Candidatus Peribacteria bacterium | reverse complement strand
AGCAATTTCTGGACTCACGGATGTGACTATTGAAGTCACAGTTTTCACTATTGTAGACAGAAGTTCCTTCACGAGGCACAACTCTCTGCAATTCGGCAAATTGCGAAAAGAAAGTCTTATTAGAATCAAAATCCAGCCCATAATTTAATGCATCCCAGTCGTCTCCCCACCAAATTTTGTTCTTGTAGACTTTTAAAGGACTCTGAGAAGGATACGCACTTATAATGTCGTCACCAGTAAAATCACACTTGCGCTTATATAGTTTTCTTTCATTACGGGTAGCCATGAGAGCCCTTAGGCGTTCAACCAAACTCAAATTTAATACCGGCACATTCAATCTTGCACATAGATCTTTTTCTCTCTGCCTCTCCCTGTTATTAATATCTGTTTCAGACATTTTTGGACTCTAATGATGGCTTGTTGTAGCCAGGTTCAAGAAAACCAGCGTTAGAAATGAAAATACCAATGCCTGGATAAAACCTACGAAGATTTCAAGGCCGTAAAATGGCAATGGGGCGATATATGGAACCAAGAAGCTTATTACCAATAACAAAACTTCTCCGGCAAAAACATTGCCAAAAAGACGGAAGGAAAACGAGATCATTTTGGAAAATTCGGAAAAAAGCTCAAGTATTCCGACAAAACAGCCAATCGGATCTCTAAATGGATTTATGAAAAATTTGCCGCCGTAACCTTTGAATCCAAGCATGGCAAAGCCAAAAACCTGAGTAGCCGTAACTGAGATCAACGCAAGTGCGAACGTCATATTTATGTCAGCGAAGGTTGAACGCAAGAGTGGCACAAAAACCTCGTGCCCCTCATGAGTTTCCCATATTCCAATACTGCCAAAGCCAGGCAACAATCCCATCCAGTTTGAAATAATCACAAATAGAAATATTGTTGCGACGAGCGGAAAAAATCTGACTGTTTTTTTTACGTCTCCGGTCACGCTGTCAAAAAAGTTAAACAGGCCTTCGACAAGCGTTTCAACCAAATTTTGAAAGCCGCCCGGGACAAGAGCGTATCTTTTGCGACGGAGGATAAGCCCGATTACAAGGAGGAAAAGCACTGTAATTACAGATGTTATTATTGTGTTTCTTACTTCAAAACTTCCAAGATGGAAAATTGTTTCAGAGCCTAATGTTGGGGGTACAAATCCGGACATATTATTTCTTATTTATATCGTTAATAATTTGTTTACTTTTAACGTATACGATACCAAGAGCCGAAGTCATTGCCAAAAAGAATCCAACAAATACAAAAATCGGGAAACTACCCAAATATTTATCCAAAAGCACTCCTCCGATTCCAAACACCAATATCGGCGTGACGATCATGTATCCTATGCTCAGAGCCATGCCGTAGGGTGAGAATGGTTTTGCGGATTGTTTGGCGTCCGTTGGTTTATTGACTGGTTGGTTCATGTTGCGGGATGGTGTTAATTGTTATCCATTGATGGCATGCCACCTCCTCTTCTATTATGTTTTTTTGCTATCTTAATGCGAGAAAGCGCGCGTTCGAGTTGAGCGACCGCGTCAGCATAACCTTCTTCTCCGTGTCGTTTTTCCGCCATTATTGATTGAGCTCGTTTTATGGCTTCTGCAGCGCGTTTTTCATCCACCTCCTGCGCGCGTTCGGCTGCGTCTGTCAAAAATGTGATCACTTTCCCGTCAATTTCCACAACTCCCTTTGTTACGGAAAAAAATTCTTCCTTACCTTCTTTTTTGATCTTTAATTCACCGGGCTTGACTGCCGCAATCAGTGGAATGTGGTTCGCGAGCACTGTGATTTCTCCGTCAACAGTTGGAAACGAAACACTTTCAACCATCTCTTGGTATAAGACTTTTTCCGGAGTGACTATTTTGAATTCAATTTGTTTGGACATATTGTTTATTTAAGATCATCAATGCTTCCCTTCATATAAAATTTACTTTCATCAACATCATCCATTTTACCATCCAGAATTTCCTTAAATCCGCGGATTGTTTCTTTAAGACTGCAATATTTGCCCGCATGGCCTGTAAAAGTTTCAGCTACGAAGAAAGGCTGCGACAAAAATTTCTGAATTTTGCGCGCGCGGCGAACAGTAATTTTATCTTCCTCGGAAAGTTCCTCCATTCCCAAAATGGCTATAATATCCTGTAAATCCTTGTATCTTTGTAGGATTTTTTGCACGCCACGAGCTACGGCATAGTGCTCATCCCCCACTATATTCGGATCAAGAATTGTTGAAGTGGAATCCAAAGGATCAACAGCCGGATAAATACCAAGTTCAGCCAGTCCGCGCGAGAGTACAACTGTAGAATCCAAATGTCCGAAAGTTGTAGCGGGAGCAGGATCAGTCAAGTCATCAGCAGGCACGTAAACAGCCTGAATGGAAGTGATGGAACCTTTCTTAGTGGAAGTTATACGTTCTTGCAGCGCACCCATTTCCGTAGCAAGAGTAGGCTGATAACCTACAGCCGATGGAATACGACCGAGCAGAGCCGACACCTCGGAACCTGCCTGTGTGAAACGGAAAATATTATCAATAAACAAAAGTACGTCCTGACCGGCCTCATCACGGAAATATTCAGCCATTGTAACACCTGTTAAACCAACTCTTTGGCGCACACCAGGCGGTTCATTCATCTGACCGAATACAAGAGTAGTTTTTTCCAAAACTCCGGAACCCTTCATTTCATGATAAAGATCATTTCCTTCGCGGCTGCGCTCTCCAACTCCAGCAAAAACCGAGAAACCACCATGCTCTTGTGCGATATTGCGAATCAATTCCATGATAACCACGGTTTTTCCAACTCCGGCGCCTCCAAAAAGACCTACTTTTCCACCTTTAACTATCGGACAAATAAGATCAATAACTTTAATGCCCGTTTCGAGAATCTCGGTTTTAGTGGATTGATTGTCAAAAGACGGGGCCGGGCGGTGGATCGGATAATATTTTTTGGCTTGTACGGGCGGACGATCATCCAAAGGATTTCCGAGGACGTCGAACATGCGACCAAGCGTCTCGGGGCCGACGGGCACTGAGATTGGCGCATTTGTGTTTTCGACGGGCTCGTTACGTCTTAAGCCGTCCGTTGAGCCCATGGCAACCGTGCGGACTTCATTGCCGCCTAGATGCTGTTGGGTTTCAAGGATGAGTAGCTCTTCGCCAATTTTTACTTTGAGAGCGTCATATATTTTTGGGAGTTCTTCTCCTGCAAATGAGCAGTCTACTACAGCTCCGATAACTTTTGTTACTTTTCCTGACATAATATTATGAGTTAGAGATTTGAATTAAGTGATTTTACGCCGGCGCTGCGACTCCACTTGCAGCTATTTCAGCAATTTCTCTTGTGATCGCAGCTTGGCGGGCCTGATTGTAAGTCAAAACCAGATCTCCAAGTAAATCATTCGCTGCTTTTGTTGCGTTTTGCATAGCCATCATGCGCGCGCTGTGTTCCGATGCCGCACTTTCCAAAACAGCCTGGAACAACTGCACTTCAACAAGTTGCGGCACGATGTTTGTCACGATATATTCCGCTGAAGGTTCGAGTTTATATTCAATATCTTTTTCCGCAGGTTGAGCGATTTTTGTGAATTTAGAGCCCAGTTCCTGCATCATTTCAGAAAAGATTTCAGGAGAAAACGGGAGCAGGGTTTTTGTAACGGGTTTTTGCAATAATGTAGAAATAAAATCCGGATAAATAACTATAACTTTGTCATATTCTCCTTTTTCAAAACCTTTGAGAGCCACTTTGCTTATAGGAAAAATATCCGAGAATTTCGGACTATTTGAGTATGCAGGGAAAGCCATTTTTAACTCCTTGCCCGTGCGGTGAATAAATTCCGCGCCTTTTTTGCCCGAAGCTATGTAATGGATTTTGGCATTTTTGTTTTCTTCGGAAATTTTATTTACAGTCTGTTGAAGTTTGCGGAAAAGATTTGTATTTAAGCCGCCACAAAGACCTTTGTCAGTAGTGAATAATACAATTAATACATTTTTGACTTCGCGCGGCTGCAAATAAGCGTGTAAATCTTGATGTTTTTTTGAAAGTTTTAAAAGAATTTGCATGGCCAGATATCCGTATGAGCGCAGATTTACAGCGCTTTGGGTGGCCTTTTTCATTTTTGACGTGGCGACCAGTTCCATGGCTTTTGTGATTTGCCGCGTGGAACGAATGGATTTGATTTTACGCTTGATGTCTTTGACTGAATTGGCCATTAGAATTTAATTTCCTTGTTAAATTCACTTAATACCTCTTTTATTTTCCCTTCGAGCTCAGGTGTAAGTTCTCTTTTTTCTTTAATTTCCTTGAAAAGATGTGTGTGTTTAGCGTCAATGTACGAATACAATTTTTCCTCATACTCATACACCTTGTTAACCGGCACTTTTTCGAGATATTCATTTATGCCTGCGTAAAGAATCACAACTTGTTTCTCTACAGGCACCGGCGCATATTGTTTCTGTTTTAAAATCTCGGTTAAACGGTCACCTTTATTCAGTTGACGCTGAGTTACCTCATCCAAATCCGAACCGAATTGAGCGAAAACCGCTAATTCACGATATTGCGCAAGCTCGAGTTTGAGCTTGCCCGCAACCTTTTTCATAGCTTTGATCTGGGCTGCGGATCCGACACGAGAAACCGAAAGACCTACGTTTAAAGCAGGACGAATTCCTTTATAAAATAAATCCGATTCCAAATAAATCTGTCCGTCTGTGATTGAGATTACATTTGTTGGAATATAAGCTGACACGTCACCGGATTGAGTTTCGATAATCGGCAAAGCTGTTAAAGAACCGCCTCCGTATTTTTCATCCAAACGGCATGCGCGCTCGAGCAAGCGAGAGTGAAGATAAAAAATATCACCGGGATAAGCCTCGCGACCGGGCGGGCGACGCAACAAAAGAGAAATTTCACGATAAGACCAAGCGTGTTTTGACAGATCATCATAAATCACCAAAACGTCTTTGCCCTGATCCAGGAAATATTCACCCATTGCGCAACCTGCGAATGGCGCGAGATATGTTAAAGAAGCAGGATCACAAGCTGATGTGCGTACAATAATAGTGTAATCCATGGCGCCCTTTTCTTCCAATATTGCTGCGATTTTTGCGACTTTGGAATCTTTTTGTCCGATTGCGACATAAATACAAATCATATTCTCTTCTTTTTGATTTATGATCGTATCTATCGCAATAGCGGTTTTCCCGGTCTGGCGGTCGCCGATAATAAGCTCGCGTTGACCGCGACCAATCGGAATCATTGAGTCAACCGCTTTGATACCGGTTTGTACCGGTACACTCACGGATTTTCTTTTAATAACGCGCGGAGCGATTTTTTCAATAGGATAAAATTTGTCACTCTTTATTGCGCCTTTACCGTCCTGAGGGCGACCGAGCGGATCCACAACACGACCCATCAAAGCCTCACCTACCGGCAACGACAAAATTTTGCCTGTAGTGCGAACTTCGTCCCCTTCCTTTATTCCTTTGTCACTGCCAAGAATGATTGCTCCAACTGTATCTTCCTCAAGATTAAGAGCAACACCCATTTGTCCGCTTGCAAACTCCACCATTTCCTGTGAAGCGACATCGCTTAGGCCGGAAATGCGGGCGATTCCATCACCCACTTCAATTACATGGCCTATTTTTTCTATTTTGGCAGAAGCTTGAAAGTTTTCAATCTGCTGTTTCAGAGAATCTAAAATTTGATCTTTGATTTCCATGGATTTAAGAGATTATATGATATTTCAATTTTTCTAAATTAGCAGTGACTGTGCCGTCGATAATGTATTGTCCGAATTCCAACTTCATTCCACCGAGTACATTTGGATTTATTTTCGTTGATAAAATCACTTCTTTTCTGAAAGCTTCGCTTAATAATTCCTTTAAAGAATCTGATTCTTTTTCGGACGGCTCCTTTGGTAAAGTCGCTTTTACTTCAAGGCGTCCATGTTTTCTAAACCAGACTTCCTTGAAAACTTCAGGCAATTGCTTTATCAATTTTCCTTGTTTTCTTTTTACCAAAAGCTTTAAGAGATTTTGGATTTTTTTGGCCACGGCCTCTTTGTCCTTTTCCTCTTTTAAGGCCTCGCTTAAAACTTCCGCGTATTTTTTAATGGATATTTTCATTCTAACTTTACGGAACTGATTTCATTTTTAATTGCTTTTTCAAGTCTATTTTGGTCTTCCTTGCCAAATTCTTTTCGGATAACTTTTTCGCAACTTATAATAATCAAAGTCGCCATTTCAGCTTTAAGTTCGTTGGATATTTGATCTTTTTCGGCTTTAAGTTGAGCTCTATAACGTTCTGCAAGACCAGAGATTTCTTTTTTGGCGGTAGCCAATGCTTTTTGACGTTCTTCTTCCGCTTCTTGTTTGGCTTTTTCAATAACAGCCATGGCTTTTTTGGAAGCGTCTGATAAAACTTTTTCTCTTTCTTCTTCCATTGCCACGAGACGTTCTTCGATTTTCCTGGCGTCTTCAACGCTTTTTTCAATCATATTTTTCCTCTTGTCCAATAAATTCAAAACAGGCTTATACACAAGTTTCTTGAGTATAAAGAAGAGTATTAAAAAATTTACGACCTGGGCAATGATCAATTTCACGTCAATGCCGAGTTTTGTAATAATTTCCATGGAAAATATTTAGGTATAAAAACGGCGTTGCCTATACGAATTTAATGATGAGAGCAACTACCAAAGCGTAGATAGCGATAGCCTCGCAGAAAGCGATAGCCAGGATCATGGCGCTTTGAATAGATTTGGCAGCTTCGGGATTTCTACCCATTGCTTCCATTGCGCTACTGGCCAACATACCAATACCAAGAGCCGGCATAGCACCACCGATAGCGATTGTTAGGGCGACAAATAAATTCTTGTCCATACGTTTTAAAAGGTTAAAAAATTCTCCTGACAAGATAGCGTTATTTCCCGAAAAAGCAAGTCTAAAAATTTCCGGAATTTTGGATTGGGTGGTCGGAGGCTTCATCTATCTGCGTACCAACCTGATGAAAAGGCGCTTGGATAACAGATATTTTGTCTATATTGGAGGGTTGTTCAGTTGGAATTGTAGGTTGAGTAATTTGGTTTAGATTAGTTGTAATAGTTGGTGTTTCAATGTGTGTATGAACTTGTGTCTGCGTTGGTGCTATCCCATTATGCGGACGATCCCTGAATTGCTGGAGAGCTTCTTTTTGTCTTGTTATACAGCGAAAATGGAATTTGGCATTAGGGATATACGTCAACGTGCGAACTGCGGATGATGCGCTCAGGTATATTCTTATATCTCCATATTTCAAAAGATTCGGAAGAATACCTTCTCCAATACATTCTATATTTTGAATCTGATACATATCAATCGCATCCATAGTATCTTTAAACAAAAGAGTCTTTTGATGGTCTATGATGCGCAAATCCGTGATTATGCCGATATTCAAAAAATGATTAAGCAATCTGAAAAAGAAACGGTGGATATAAATAGTGCCGATGAGAAAGCCTGTCACAAAAAGTAATTTTAGCTCACGATTACCGTGCAGGATCTCCTTGATAGTTCCAATTTTAGATAATGTGATGGTTACAATCAGAAGAAAAATTGCGAGATATAAGAACTCTTTGATTAAAACGATCCAGTGGTGACGGAAGAAACAAATCAGCGTCTCATTGGATTGTTGGCCTTTAAAATGCAGATCTTTGTTGTTTGTCATAGTTGGTTGTGGCCTATAGGCCACGTTATTGCTTTAGCCTTCGCTTCGCTTCGGCCTGGTCATAGAGTTACAAGAAACCAGACCGTGATAAATGCGTAAGCGATTACCACCAGTACATATAAAATAGCCACGTGTTCCTTTGTGGCTATTCTGAATAATTTTGTGTATTTGGATTCCGGGAGATGGTATTTACGGTTATACATAAAGACCCTATCTACGCCAAGTAAACAAATAGCCAGAGAGCTTAGTACTATCAAAATCATTAATGTTGTGAATACAGACATGATTTTGAGTTTTAA
>CAYHSM010000056.1:3236-8167 GCA_964359325.1 uncultured Candidatus Peribacteria bacterium | reverse complement strand
GTAACTTTATTGAATAATTGATTATCCGCAATAATTTGACGCAAAACCCCTTCAAGTTCTCTCACGCTGCTCTTTACATTATTAGCCACAAAATTCAAAACTTCCGGATCGATCATCACCTGATATTCTCTGCATTTTTGCTGCAAAATAGCCAATCTGGTCTCAAAATCAGGAGGCAAAAGTTCAACAACCATTCCCATTCCAAAGCGACTCTTAAGCCTTTCATCAAGCCCGTCAAGCGCAGCAGGCTCACGATCGCTTGTTAATATAATTTGTTTATTTGCATTATAAAGTTCATTGAATGTATGGAAAAATTCCTGTTGAGAAGAATGTTTATTTGCAAAAAATTGAACATCATCAATCAAAAAACAATCCACTTTGCGATAATTATCTTTAAAATGCTGCATATTGCGCTTACCGATGGCCTCAACAACTTCGGTCACAAAACGTTCAGCTGTTAAATATTTCACAACTTTATCCGGGAAATTTCTTAAAATCTCATTGCCAACAGCTTGAATCAAATGAGTTTTGCCAAGCCCGACTCCTCCATAAATATATAAAGGATTATAAATTCCACCCGGCATATTTGAAACCGCCAAACAAGCGGCGTGAGGGAGTCTGTTATCCAAACCAACAACAAAATTATCAAGCTGGTAGCGATTATTCAGCATTTGGCTCACAACTCTTCCGCCGGAAGATAAACCTTTTACAACAGCAACCTCATTTGCATTCCTGACTTTTCTTACTTTCTTATCAAGGTCATCGGCAAATAATGTATTCACGTCAAAACCCCCGCCATCAATCTGAGACAAACGTCCGTCAATTTCATATTGTATGCTTTGAACTTCAGCATTTAATTCCTTGGCAGCCTGCAAAACTTTCACATCATAATGTTTTTGTACCCAATCAACAGCGTAAGGATTAGGCAAAGCGACTTTTACGATTCCGTTTTCAACGGCTTTTACAGTCGAATTCTGAAACCAGGTTAAAAAATGCGCCTTTTTAATAGTAGGCTGCAAACGACGCAAAATGGATATCCAAAAATCTTTGCTAACCATAGGAAATTATATAAAAAAATGTGCCCTTTTCATTCTCCCGTAAAATTTAAAAACTTTCAGCCCTTTGAAAATTTCATTTTTATGGGACCTCATATTAGCATTTCCTACCCCCTAAACAAGCCCAATACGCAGCCAAAAACTTAACTCAACCCCTTGGGCCACTCCTCCTCCTCCCCTACTATATTTAGTAAAATCCCAACAATCACAAAACAAATCAAAGAATTTATCAATATTCTTACAATACAAATTTGCCATCACCCGCAAGTAAAAAAATCTACTTAGTTATGAGCCTTGCAATATCGCTGTAAGTAACAGCCAAAATCAAAATCAAAATCAAAAAATAACCGATCGCATGGATCCAACTTTCCCATTTTTGATTAACCCTACGACCGATAACAAATTCAATCAAAATAAACAAAAGCCGCCCACCATCAAGAGCCGGAAAAGGCAAAATATTAATCACAGCCAAACTGAGCGACAAAATCGCGACAAATCTCAGCAGAGGAATAAATCCTTCCTGCACAAACACACTCGTCATTTGATAAATGCCAACAGGGCCTGCAACAGACTCAGGAACCTCACCCTTACTCGCCAAGCTCGCAACAAATCCGGTAAACATCTTTGCAGTCAATTTTGACAACCGATACGTCTCTCCAACAGCTCTATACGCAGCAATATGAATCGGATATTTTTGATCTTTAATTTCTTTAATCGTAGAAATGACATCGGTATTATAAAGACTGATCCCCTGATCATCAGCATAACTCATAAGTTCTGACAAAAGCACTCCGATGCGCCCGCTCTGCCCGCCTATGGCGTGGCTTTCGGGTTTTATTTCATAAAATAATTTCTGATTATCGCGCTGAATCAAATAAGCGATTTGTTCATCTTGATGTTCTCTGACAAAATCAATAACTTCCAGGCTGTCAGTCATCTGCTTGCCATTCACAGCCAAAATAATATCCTCTTTTTTAAGTCCTGCTTTAAAAGCCGGTGAATTTGGAACAACGCTTGAAATAAGCACCTGACGAGCTTGAGTGCGTTCCACTATAAATTTTTCCACCAAGCCGTTTCTATAAACTCCATATTCCAAAACCGCAACACCGCGAGTCAAATTTTCATAATCTGAAACACTGTAAACCTGCTGACCATTGATTGTTAGAATAGAATCCCCGGAACGAAGTCCTGCCTTATATGCCACAGTCCCCGGTTTCAAATCAAAAATCTGTACCCTGGGGAAAGCTGTGAAATCATAGAATTGCACTCCAATTTTCCCGCCACCGTTCTCAAAAATCTGAGAAGTATAAAGCTCACCGTTGCGCACTATATTATAAACTTTTACCGGATTCACTATGGCATCAGCCAGATTGAAATCATCCACAGGCTCATTATCAATCGCATAAATAACATCATCTACTTTAAGTCCGGCTTTTTCAGCTACACTGCCGGGCTCAACAGTTTTAATTTTCACACCTTCCTGAAGAACAATTTGTCCGCTACTTACAGAACCAAGCACATCATCAGGCCCAAGCAAAGGTTGCATCCCAACAGTGAAACCAACAACCATCAAAATCCATGCAAGTAAAAAATTCATTACAACTCCCGCGACAACGACCTTCACCCTGGCTCTCATGGGCTTCGCGGAAAAACTGCGAGTACTTCTTAACATCTTAGGATCGGATTGATCTTCTCCAAACATTCTCACAAACCCGCCAAAAGGAATCCAATTTATGGAATAAATAGTCTCGCCTTTTTTCTTGCCCCAAATGCGCGGAGGCAGCCCGAAACCGAATTCTTCAACTTTGATTCCGGCCCTTTTAGCCATTATAAAATGCCCAAACTCATGCACGAGAATAAGAACGGAAAAAATGATTATAAAAACAATAATTGTAAGGAGATATGACATAGAGATGAGGGGAAATTTAATAAAAAACTACACTGTCATCACGTCTTGCTCTTTGGCTTTGGCAACTTCATCTATTTTTGCATTAACAGTATCAACTTTTCCTTGTAAATTTTTATCAGCAATACTCCAATCGTCTTCCGTAATCTCACTTTTGGCTTTCATTTCTTTCAAAAGATTATGGGCATCCTGCCTGGCTGTTCTGATGGAAATTCGCGCCTCTTCAGACAACTTTCTCACAGTTTTAGTCAAATCAATTCTGCGCTCTTCAGTCAAAGGCGGAATATTAATCCTCACAACAATACCGTCATTTACAGGATTAAATCCAAGTCCCGCGCCCACAATCCCCTTTTCAATGGGGCCAAGCGCTGATTTATCCCATGGCTGCATAACAAGAGTCCTCGGCTCAGGCACAGAGATGCTGGCAAGCGCCTTAAGAGGTTGATGAACTCCATACATTTCAACGGGAATATTTTCAACCATTGCCGGACTCGCCCTGCCAACTTGCAATCTCGAAAATTCATCTCTCAAATGCACGACAACCTTATCAAATTCAGAAACCGCAGTACTGATGACTTGATCTGTATTCATATGATAATTGTTAATTTATTAGTGTTCCTATCTTATCGCCTTTCACAGCTTTTTCAATATTACCTTTTTTATTCAGATTAAAAACAACCATTGGAATTTTCCCTTCTTTGCATAAAGAAGCGCAAGTCAAATCCATAACACCCAATCCTTTTTCAATAACTTCCTGATATTTCATCTGCGTATATTTTTTTGCATCTTTATATTTCATGGGATCTTTATCATAAACATAATCAACCTTTGTGGCTTTAAGCAAAACATCGCAATTCATCTCAAGAGCTCGCAAAGCCGCAGCGGAATCGGTTGTAAAAAACGGACTTCCTGTCCCTCCGGCAAAAATCACAATTCTACCTTTTTCCAAATGATGTTTGGCTCTTTTTGGAATATAAGTTTCCAAAGCTCTTTCAGATGGGAAACAGCTCACCGCGCGCACGTCAGCGCCGACTAACTTTAAAGCTTCCTCAAAAGCCAAAGCATTCATAATTGTGGCAAGCATGCCCATAGTATCCGACGTCACTCTATCCAATTCCAAATGCTGAAAATCGCGATAGCGCCAAATATTTCCGCCGCCGATTACAATCCCGATCTGACAACCGAGTTTTTGCAAGCCGTAAACTTCCTTAGCCAATTCATTTAAAACTTTTTCGTCAAATCCATATTCCTTGCTCCCTTTAAAAACCTCACCCGACAGCTTTAATAGAATGCGTTTGTATTTTAATATGGTTTTCACTTGGGGGCTTGCGCTGCGCGACTTCGTCGCATGTTCGCTCACTTTGCTCGCCCTTAGGCTCGCTGTGCGACTTTGTCGCATGTTTGGTTTAGCCATAGATTATTTTTAAATTCTGCGAGAATCCGCGCAAAAATTTACGCGCTTGTTCGCAACAACATCCATGCGATAACAACACCAAGCAAAATGCCAATAAAAAAGAAAATCGGTATTTTTTTATTACCTTCTTTTTCTTCATGCGCATTTGCCAAATCAGCCAACAAATCCGTGCTTACAATCACATCATCATCCAAATGATTTTCAAAAATTTCCTCATAAGCGTGCGTCGCGATCAAATTCACGAATTTATCGAATTTGATTTTCACTTTGTTATCATAAGGCTTCATTGCAGCCATTTCGCCTTCGCTCAAAGGAGTACCTTGATAAGCTGCTGGCTGTGGAAGTTTTCCCGGTTCACGATCTTCAGGCACTCGATTGATTTTAAATTCCGGCTCATCGTCTTTTGTGCGAAGATCTATGATTCCTTCATCATCACGTCGGGCACTTGGAGACATATGATTTTGGTTAAAAAAACCTTAAAGAGACATTAACACAGTTTTTTGCTAAAGTGAAATGCGTATGAAAATATTTGATCAAATAATAAAGGATGCGAAAT
>CAYHSM010000056.1:0-3136 GCA_964359325.1 uncultured Candidatus Peribacteria bacterium | reverse complement strand
TGCTAAAGTGAAATGCGTATGAAAATATTTGATCAAATAATAAAGGATGCGAAATCTTTTTTTGAGAATGAGGGCCACCCGCCTAGGCGGGGGCAAGGCGGCAGCCATGATTTTGATCATGTGGAAAGGGTTTTAAAAATGTGCCTGCATATCGGTCGCAAAGAAAAAGCTGATTTGGAAATTTTAAAATTTGCTGCAATTCTGCATGATATCGGTCGAAGCGAAGAAGACAAAACTTCAGGCAAAATTAATCACGCGCAGTATGGAGCTGAATTGGCGAAAAAGATTCTTGAAAAATATAAATTCACGAATGAAAAAATCAAAAAAATCACGCACTGCATTGAGTCACATCGTTTTCGCGGCACTATAAAGCCAAAAACATTGGAGGCAAAAGTTTTATTTGACGCTGACAAATTGGATTCGATAGGCGCGGTCGGGATAGGTCGCGCGTTTTTCTTTGCGAATGAAGTTGGCGCAAAACTGCACATCGACAAAAACGAAGTTGAAATCCTGAAAACAAAACCCTACACAAAAGACGACACTGCCTACCGCGAATTCATGGTCAAATTGAGACATATCAAGAGTAGGATGTTGACCAGCGAAGGCCGCAAGTTAGCAAAAGACCGCCACAACTTCATGGTAGGATTTTTCAATAGGCTGAAAAAGGAAAGTGAAGGGGAATTATAAAATATCAATATAGGCTTTTATAAATTTATTTATGGAACTCATCACCTGATCTTTAAATTGAGGTGAACTTTGAGCTACCCATACGGCAAAATTGTAAAACTCCTGATTACTTACGTTAAGCCATTTATTGTTTTTTGCCAAAAAAACAAGCAAAGTGGTAACAGCCAAACGTTTATTACCATTCTGAAAGGGATGATTTTTAATCATAAGATAAAACAGAATGGAAGCTTTCCCTATAAATCCTTTATATAAATATCTTTTACCGAAAGTTTGGAATGGAACAGCCAAACAACTCTCTAAAATATTAGGAAAACGCGTAGAAAAATCCGGAATAGGCTCATCAAATCGCATTAATTTTCTCGCAAGTGAATGAACTATATATTCAATCTCCAAAACGGTTAAAATCTTATTATTCATTGCCTACTTATTATTCATTGCCTAAAAGTTTAATAGTCTCACCATAGTCCTTAATAACTTTATCTACTGACGAAGACAATTGCTTTTTAGACTTTTTATCCAAAACTCGACTAAACAAATTCATATCTTTTGCTGAAATAACATAATTGCGTCCAATTTTTTCAGCTTTAATTTGACCCTTTTTTATTTTTTTAAATACCGACACACGACTAATCCCTAAAAGATCGGCTACCTCTTTAGTGGATAAAAATTTTTTCTCTATTTGTGTTTCATTGTTAACCATACATAAATATGTTAACACATGTTAACCAACGATACAAGAGTTAACAACTGGCGCCCTTATTCGCCAACTGTCCGCACGCCGCACTGACTTCCCTGCCGAATTCATACCTCTGTGTCACCTCCACACCGCTGCTTTCCAAAACTTTCCTGAACTGCTCAACATCTCCTCTTGTCGGAGACTGAAATCTACCGGTCGGATTATACGGAATTAAATTCACCATGAATAAATGTCCGAGATATTTTTTCAAAACACTCGCCAACTCCCGCGCATTATCCAAAGAATCATTCACATTCTTAATTACAAGATATTCAATCATCACTTTGCGTCCCGTTTTTTTTAAATATTCACCAACTTGAGGCAACAAAACCTCAATCGGATCACGCCTATTTATAGGCATCAGCTTGCTGCGTATCTCATTATTCGGCCCATGAAAAGAAATCGCCAGATTAAGCTGCGTCGGCTCATCCATCAACTTTTTTATTCCATCAATAATCCCACAAGTTGAAACGGAAATATGCCGCGCCGCAATCCCGATATCTTTATTCAAAATATGAATCGCTTTCATCACTTCGGTGTAATTAAGAAACGGCTCCCCCATTCCCATAAAAACAACATTGGTAATACGCTGATCTTCTTTTTTAAGCTGCCTCGCAAACAAGAGAACTTCATCAACAATCTCTCCGCATTCGAGATTCCGCATAAACCCCATATCTCCTGTCGCACAAAAAGCGCATCCCATGGGACAACCAACCTGTGATGATACGCAAACGGTATTGCGATTGTCCCTGTGCCGCATAAGTACAGTCTCTATCAACCGTCCATCAGACAAAGTCATCAAAGCTTTTACAGTTTTCTCATCATCGGTTTTAATAAATTTGGCATTAATATTCAAAGGCGTTTCTTTTGCTAATTTTGCCCTGAGCTCTTTTGGAAAAACCGTAACCTCTTCCCAGTCCTCAACCAAATCTTTAAAAATCGCCTGATAAACCTGTTTCAAACGAAACTTAGGGAAATCCGCCAAAATTATTTTAAGATTTTGTAAATACATATAACTGATTCATTCATAAAATAATTACAATCTAATTTTAAATGGTCGTTTGTTAGCCTCTTGAAGAATTCTAAGCGTTGCATGCACTGAAAGATTATCACTTGGTAAAAGTACTAAACGATCACCAATAAGATTAAGTAACGGACTTAAAAATTCATCGGCCCATGAGGGTGATAATGTTAATACGCCGGAAAAATCTATCTCCAAGTCTTCATCCTTGGAAAATTCGCGTAAGGTCGGCTGAAATGCCTTAAAAGCCTCGCTGCCCAGTTCCCGCGATATCAATGTTTTGCCAAATTTTTCTAATTGTAATTTCATATGTTTTTTTAAAATTTATTAAAACTCTATTTTTGCTAAACACCCTCGTAAGATACGCTGACCACGCGTAACTCGAAATACTTTATCCGCGCCTTGCATACGCACCTCCGCATCTCCACTAATATAAAATAAATCAATTGGCTGGTCAATAATGACCTCACGAACAAGCTTAAGACCGTTTCCGCGTTTCTCCGGTGCCCTACCGGAAATAAATTCAGTAAAAGCAACTGTTACCGCCGTAACATGATTCGGAAGTTCCTGGCGAACTTGACGCAATGTTTCTAAGATACCAAGTCCTCTATCAGCAAGTACAATGATTCGTTTTTCCAGATCATAGCCGAAAAAAATTCCTGCTGTATCCGGCCACTTTCCTAAATTATGAG